>JAHZKU010000238.1 GCA_022600255.1 Actinomycetes bacterium
CCTGGGGTGCTGGAGAACGGCCTTTTCTTGAACATGGCCGATGAGGTGCTGATCGGCCATATCGCTGATGACGGTGCGGTGAGTGTGGAGACCCGCACTCGCAAGTGACTGGTGGCCGCGAACCGCCAACCGTCCGGCCAGCCGCAGGGGCTCGGGATTGGACCGCCTAGCCCGAACTGGTGGTTCACCCATCATGATGCAAGGACATCGAATCCCTCAGCGCAGGCCGCCAAGGTCGATGATCCGTTCGATTCGCAGGGCTCCGCTGGAGCGGGAAGTAACCCTGCGGGAAGATCAGGCCTGGGTCGCGCTAACCTCGGCCGCTAGCGCGGGTCGGGACCGCCCGGATCGATTTCTTGAGCTTGGTCAGCCACGGTCTCAGTGCGAACGTCGCGTGTCTCGGGGCCGTCCCCGTCCTCGATCTCCGACCGCTCATCAATGCCAACCCCCTCAACACTGTCGCGTTCTTGGAATTGTGTTTCCCGATCGTCACTGCTCATCTTGATCTCCTCATGATTCTCTTATCACCCGGTTCTGCTCCCAGCCGGCTGCCGGAACGCGCGCCAATGGAACGGTGTCCATCGATACCCGGCGCTGACTGGTGAGTGAACTGCGGTTACAGCAGCACAGTACCGCCGATCCAAGGGTGAGTCCCATCGGAAATCGGCCAGGTGGGTGAGGGCGAATCACAGGTTGCGAAGCGGGTGTGCGATCAACGGTCCCGTCGACCGGATGTCTGTCTTGCTGCTCCACTACACAGAGCACCCACACGATCGACCTTTGGCCGCGAACCAACGCGACCGTGGGTGAATCCTGGCGCGGCTTCTTCGGTGGCACCTGCGACCAGTCGCTGTGCTGTTTATTCGCGACCTTTCTTGACGCTGGCGAGCGCTTCCGCAGTGAACACGGGCAGGCCGAGCTCGCTGTGATAGCCATGGATCTCATCGATTGCCAACGCCTCCAGGAAGTCCAAGATCTCTAGGCTCAAGACTTGTCCGGGAACCAGGATAGGAAAGCCGGGCGGGTAGGGAATGATGAACGCGGTCGAGACCAGCTCCCGCTCGGCAGCGATTTCAGCTCGGGCCTCGGCCAGTGTCACGTAGTCAAGGTTCTTGGTGTCATAAGCCAAGAAGAAGGCAGACCGCATGTCACCTTCGCGGGTGGTTGGCACCGGTCGGAACGCATCGTGGAATCGGCTGAAGTTTGGCAGCGGCGGAAGATGATTTGTGAGGTCATCCACCTTCTTGTCCAACAGGCGCCGCTCGGGATCGCTGGCCGAGGCTCGGTCGGCGGTGATCTTGGCAGAAATGCCCCGTAGCGCTTGCAGTAGGTAATCAATGGCAGACCAAGTGGTGCCGATGCTCGTCATCAACAACACGGTGTTCGTCGCGGTCTTGTTCACCTGAATGCCGTACTCGTTCATGAGGGCATTGATCTTGAACTCGTCGCCGGTCATCCCGGTATTGGCCAGATAGAGCGTCAGTCGAGTGGGATCGAGCACGAACTCGTCGGTGCGCCAAGCCTCGGTAATAAACCCGAGATCCCGCTTCACGCCCTGCTCCGCGTAGTGCTCAAGGCCCGAGTTGCGGTATTTGGCAGGAATCATCTCGCCGGGTCCGAGGAAGTTGAAGTACTTGTGGAGCGCTGGATCGTCATTCACCCGCTCGCGCACCTCTACCGACATCTGGATAGCGGCGGAAATCTTGGCGTAGCCTTCCAACTCGACCTGCCTGCGCGCCAAATCTAGGGACGCCACGATCTGGTAGTTGGGAGATGTGGTTGTGTGGGTGAAGTAGGCCTCGTGGAAGGGTTGTTCGACCTCGGAGGCGAACAGTTCGTCCCACTGGTGAATCATCGAGCCTTGCCTCAGAGCTGACAGCGACTTGTGGGTGGATTGGGTGGAGTACACCCGCACCTTCGCGAGGTCGGGGTTTGCCATCAGGGTCTGGTCCAGCCAGGTATCCGGATCGTTCGGATCGAGTTGATCGAATGCCACCTTCCATTCCGCGTAGGCGGCGCGATACTTGTCCGAATCGAATTGCCGGCGTAGCTCAGCCGCAGCCCACATGGCTGTGCGGCGCCGATACGTTGGGTGCAGTTGCGCGAAGGCGAACCAAGCCTCGTCCCACAAGAACACCATGTCCGGCTTGATGGCCAAGATCTCCTGCATTAACTGCAGGGGGTGGTAGACGATCCCATCGAACGTACAGTTGGTCAGCAGGATCATCCGGACGCGATCGAGTTCGCCGGCTTCTTTCAGATCGAGGAGTTGCTGCTTGATCGAGCGGGTGGGGACCGCACCATAGATGGCCAAGGGGGCAATCGGGTAGGCGTCTAGGTAGATCGGATGTGCCCCAGACAACACCAAGCCATAGTGGTGAGACTTGTGACAGTTGCGGTCGATTAACACGATGTCGCCGGGTCGGCACAACGCCTGGACCACAATCTTGTTCGAACTTGAGGTGCCATTGGTGGCGAAGTAGGTTTCTTTGGAGCCGAACGCTCGACTCGCCGCGTCTAGGGCCTGTTTGATACTTCCCGTGGGAGATAGCAGGGAGTCCAAGCCGCCCACGGTACTTGAGGTCTCGGCCATGAAGATCTGGTCTCCATAGAACTCGCCCATGTCTGCGATCCACTTGGAATTAAAGACCGAATTGCCGCGCGCGATCGGGAGCGCATGAAAGTTTCCGATGGGTCGCCGCGCGTATTTCTTCAGGGCGTCGAAGAACGGCGTTTGATAACGCCGACGCACCCCGTCCATCGTTGCCATGTGAATCTCAGTGGGATGTTCGCTGCGGTAGAAAGCTCGCCGGAATAGGGCTTGGTCCTCGGGGGTCCCCAGTGAGCCCTCGGACTCGACGGTCAGATATAGGTCGATTTCGGGGCGCAGATCACTCACAACTTCAGCCAACAGGGGGCCGTGCAGTCGTAAGCCCTCCTCTTGCTCGAGCCGGGCAAGCAGGTTGGTGCGCTGTCGAAAGAATGGAATCGGTTGGTCCGAACGGAGCGGGATGTCACCGCGCACCCAGATCGCCTGAATCTGTGGATTGGATATCACCGCTGCCAAGGCGTCTTCCACCGACTCAAGTGGCAGTAGTTCGTAGACGAACGCGTCCTCTTGTGTGCGGGCTGCTCGGAGGTCAGCCTCGAGTTCGTGGATTTGGTGGGCGGTGAGCGTGTCCACGATGGCGACGGTGAAATAGTGCCGTTCGTTTCCCCGTGCCAGCAACTCATCGATGGGTAGCTCTGGGTCCATCGGATCGGTCAAAATGGCCGCGGCGTCACCGAGCCCGGTCAGGAGATCATCCAGCCGATCCATGGCATCGTGTAGGGCGTCGTAGTCCGTCGCGGCCAGCAGGTGCCGGATCCGGACCACGGCGCCGGGTCCGGGAAAGGTGAAGTACCTTTCCCAGTGCTCGATAACATCCAACGCGTTGGAGATGATTTCCACGAGTTGTGCCTCGCCCACATCATCCTCATTGGCAAGCCGATCGGCAGCCAACCGAATGCGCGACCACATATCTAGCCGCAATTGGGTTGGGTTGGCGTGTATTTGCGCTACCTCATGGGCGTGTTTTGCCAAAGGGTTATCAAGTTCCATGATCGTGGGTCACCTCTTAGTCGAGGGTACTGATCGTTCGCAAGCGGCGTATCGGACTCGCATAGGAATCGCTCGTTTGCCCTAAGCGGTGGGCCGAGATTAAGACTCTCAGGCGCTGGCTGCTCGTGTCCCGTGGTGCACGATGAGCCGACTTCAGTCGCGGAAGATTAGCACCGGACAGGGGGCATGATGGGCGCAGTAGCCGGCTACGGAGCCAAGGTGCATTCCCGGTAAATCGCCTTGTGAATGACTGCCAACCACGAGAAGGTCAGCATTGTTCGTGGCCGCAACACCGGTCAGCGCTTGCGCAGGGCGTTCCTCCACCAAGGCCGCGGTGACTCTCGTGTTGGGGGGATTGCGGCCGAAAGCCTCGGCAATGGTGAAGTCCAACATCTCTTGGGCATCGCGGGCATAGTCCACATCGGTGTAGGTCGGCACAACGAAGACAGTGACGGGGATCGTGAAGCCCGTCACCACGTGAATCTCCGAACCGGTGGATTCGGCTTGGCGGGCCGCCCAGCGGAGGCCGCCAATACTCAAGGGGGAGCCATCGGCCCCAACAACGATCAATCCCGGATTCCCGGCCACCTGAACCACCGCCAACCTCCGCTTGTCCCCATTCTAGAACCCGAAACCAGCCAGCACCGAGAAGGAGCACGGCTGACGGGCGCAAGTCGGGCCGAAAGTCACGGATTTGCCCCGCTGGTACGAAGCCGGTCGTTAGCGTGGGGCCATGTCCATGGAAGCCATTCCGGGGTTAGTGATTGACCCGGAGCCAAAAGATCCGGACGCCTTGGTGCGCAAGGTGGCGGATAAAGGGGCCGCGCCTCGCTTGGGGATTCGGGTCTTCTTGCGGTTTGGCGCGGCCAAAGCCTCTCTGCTGGCCGCAGGCACTGCGTACTACGTTTTCCTGGCGATGTTTGCCGTGATCGCGCTGGCCTTCGGTGTTCTGGCGCTGGTTGGGGCCGATCAGTTCTCGGCCTCGTTGACTGAAGAACTGAGCAACGCTTTCCCCGGACTCGTCGGCGATGATGGGATCGATGCAGATCAGTTGCGCTCGATTGGGCAAGCAAGCAGTCTGGTCGGTCTCTTGCTGATGCTGTATTCGTCGACTGGGGCGATGGCCGCCGTGTCCTCATCCCTGCACCAGATCTATGGTGCACCGAACGACCCTCGCAACTTTGTTGTCGCCAAGCTTCGGTTGGCCCTTTGGGTCGTGATCATCGCCCCGCTGATTCTGGTGAGCCTGATGCTGGCCACGGCCGTGTCTGGTGTGGTGCAGCAACTGCCGTTCTTGGATGATTCCGTGCCAGCGCAAGTGGTGGTCACGTTATCGTCCTTACTGATCTCGCTTCTGGTCGACACCTTCATCGTCTACCTGATGCTGGGGCACCTAGGTGGGATTCGTCCGGAACGTGGCCCACGATTCGCCGGGGCGATCTTGGGCGGAGTCGGGATCTCCGCGTTGAAGTACCTACTGGCCTTTATCGTGGGCTGGTCGGTATCCAAACCCGAGTATGGTGCCTTCGCCGCACCGATCGCGGTACTGCTTCTGCTCTATCTACAAGTGCTGGTCCTTTACCTGAGTGCAGCGACCGCAGCGGGCGTTGCGACGGATTCAGCCGTGGATAACGCAGCCCCCGAAAGTTCACCCCCGGAAGACTCAGAAAGCGCCCATCGCGAACAGCAGCGCCCAGAGCGAGATAGGCAGACCGATGTCATAGAGCAGAACGATTGAATTCCCGGGCGAGAAGTTGTGGTCAGCGATCATTTCTTTGATGTGGTTTGCTGCTGCGCCGAGCAGAAAGACACTGATGATGATCGACAGGATGATCCATGCGTCGGCGTTGGTCGTGGCCGCAGCCGCGCCCAGGCCCGTGTTGAGGTAGGCGGCGTAGATTCCGGCGATTCCGATGCCAAAACTCACGAAGCCGAGTTCGTATTGGAATCCGTTGGTCTTCCAGCCAATGTTCTTGGCGGTGGACTTCGCGAACACCGTGTGCATGAATCCGCTGACCACGAACATGATGCCCCCGGGCATTAGCAGCATCCAGCGCATGGCCGCCACCGCAAACTCCTCGCTTGGTTCGGCGCCGGTTGCGCTGAGCCCGACGACTGCGAAGATCCAAGCTAGGAGGAGCGTGCCCGGTAGAAAGAGAATGCCCATGGCCGGACCATATCCACTTGCCACCAAGGTTGCAGTCTGAAGATCATCTTGGCTGGTCGAGCTCAGCCGGGGGACTGCAAGGATACTTGTCCCGCAGCGTGCAGTTCGGTGGGAATCGGTTGCCGGTGCTGCTCCCAATCCAACCCCCAGTTGGGCATACCAGAACGTGGTGGCAGGCCTGCCGTGCGCCACTCGTAGCTCGCCGCCACGACGCGCGCTCGTGCTTTGCGTAGCGCACTTGCCAGGTTGACGCGGAACCCATTGGCTAGCAAGCGATCCTCCAGGAACCAGGCCCGCTCACGCTGCTCGGCAATCTCATCGCTCAAGGTGTGCAAGTGCGCGCGATCGGCCGCCGTCAGGTCTGCGTCCACCTCGGCGGCCCGCAGCCAGCCGTAGTCGAAGTCAATCTCGATCAGGCCAGCTTCCACCTCAAACCCACCCACCACATCCACCGTTGGCGCGATGGTGGTGAGCTGACCGCCGGGAGGTAAGGGATAACGCAGGTTGGCGCGCTGGACTTCGTTGGGCCCCACATCGGCAGCCGCCCGGGCGTAAACAGCGGCCATCGATGCTTGGGTGTAGTCCACATCGCTTTGCGGTATCCGCAGCGGCGCGGCCAGGATGGCCACGATATCGGTAGCTCCGGCCAAAACTGCGGCCTCCAACGGCGTGTTCTGCACGATACCGCCATCCACGTAGCTGTCTGGCCCGATCCGGCGCGGTGGGAACATCATGGGCACGCTGGACGACGCCAACATCCCTTCAATCACTCCGGGTACCCCGCTGTCCGACGACACTGTGATGCTGTCCTCCAAGACCACCGCTCCGGTTTCAGTGACGTAGCGAGGTCGTCCATCTCTCATATTGGTGATGCAGAGCCGCAGTCGTACTCCGGAGTCAGCGACGAACTGTTCGTGCACCTCATTGACGCCGAGTTCGGCTTGGCCTCGATAACCCTGTTCCAGCGGGTTCAAATCCATGATCGAGTTGGCGTCGGCGAGCAGGCTCTTGCCAGCGCGCAGTAGCTTCGGGCTGTTGGTGATCGCGGTGGACATGGCATACAAAGTGCGGTGTCTCCGTGCTGGTTCCTTGAGATGCAGCGGATCGCGGCGCAGTTCGCCATCCACGGGCAAGGGCGGCCGAGTGCGAACCGAGATCAGTTCGTGTACGAACTGGCCCATGGGAGTGTCAGCGATCAGGGACAACCATTCCTTCTGCCCAAACACAGCGTTGATGTCGGTAACGGACAGGGCGTTCTGCCGTACGACTTGGGTCAGCCGCTGAAAATCTTGGCCTGTGGCGCCCTGCGCGAGCGGTCCACCGATCAGGGCTCCGACTGAGGTCCCGGAAATGACTTGGGGTGCGAAGTCAGCGTTTCGGGTCAAGTACTCCAGAGCCCCGACCTCAAAGGCCCCTTTTGTGCCGCCCCCGGACAAGACCAGACCTAGACTCATGGCCACAACTTACCGAGCCTCGGGCGGCTAGGCGCGGTATCACTGGTCAGCGTCGACTGGATCGGGGTGTTTGCGTCGCCGATTGCGCGCGATGATGTAGACGATCATCGCGACGGCCCCCGCAATGATCTGCGGTAGGAACCACACGAGGCGCCAGATGAGATCCGCAGCCACCGCGATTGAACCCGGTGCCCCAAACGAGGTCAGCAGCGCGATCAGCGCGGCATCTACCGTGCCGAGCCCGCCGGGCGTGATGGGAAATGAGGTCAGCACGATCGCGATGGAGTAGGCCGCGAACACTTCAACAAAGTTGACGTGCTCGAAGCCCCCCAATCCGGCCAATGCACAAACCAACACCAGGAAGGGCGTGGTTTGGGCGATGAAGTTGGTGACAAACAGGGCCAGCCAGCGGCGCCTCATCAGATCGTGAGCGTCAACGCGAAAATCCACCAGCGCAGTCTCAAAATCGGGCACCGGTTTGCCGAACTTGCGCAGTATGGGAGCCGTCAGTTGCTCGCCCCATTTGCCGACCCGGATCGCCCCAGCATCGCTGCGCAACACGATCACGATGAGGATCACGGAAACGACGATCACGATGGCGCCGATAACAGCCGCGGTCACGGTCAGGGCGCTGGCGTTTTCGCCCTGGATGGACAGCAGGGTGACGGCCAGGGCGGGCAACCCCAACGTGATCAGGTAGGTAAATACCGAATCGGCTCCTACTGCGGCTGCGGCGAGCGTGGCTCGCACTCGGTAGTGCGCCAGGATTGCGTACTGCGTGCCGACGGCGATCGCGCCGCCGCCAGGAATGGCGTTGCTGACGAGGAAACCTGATTGCCGTTGCACAAACCCCTTCCAGTAGCCGAGCCCGGCAATTGCGACTAGGACGGTCAGTGGGTAGAGCGCAATATTTAGGATTCCAGACCCCGCTAGCGCAACGAGCCAGGGCCAAGCGATGTCCCGAAGTTCTGAGAACGCTTCCTCGTAGCTGGTGAGCTGTGGCAGCAGCAAGGCAAAAAGCGCACCCATGATGATGAGGCCGATGACGCTGGTGATGATGCTGCGACGGACCGACCGCTTCTTGGCCGCGGCTTCAGCCGCTGTTTGCACCACGACTCGAATCTACTCAGTCGGCAGGGTTGGCGCGGGCGATCCGAGATAGGCAAAGGCTGAGACCACCTTCGTGCTTGCGTGTTGTCGCGCAGGACAGATGCGGCCGGTCAAAGCGCACCAGCCGGTGCGATGGCGTCGCGGCGGGTGGCGCGGGATTTCATCCGCGTTATCCAGTCATGTGGGCGGGGCCACGCCGTCGCCCCACGTCGCTGAGCTAGAGGCCTAGGTCTCGACCGATCAACTCTTTCATGATCTCGTTGGAGCCAGCCCAGATCTTGGATACCCGAGCATCCTGCCAAGCCCGCGCCACTCTGTACTCGTTCATGTAGCCATATCCGCCAAATACCTGCACACAGGCGTCCAAGACTTCGTTCTGGATCTCCGAACTCCACCATTTCGCCTTGGCGGCGTCAGTGGCGGTCAGTGTGCCAGCGTTCTTGGCTTCCACGCACCAATCTAGATAGGCCTGCGAGACGTCGATCTTGGTGTCCTGCTCGGCCAGCAAGAACTTCAGATGCTGGAATTTCCCGATGGGTTTGCCAAAGGCTTTGCGCTCTTGCGCGTACTCCACTGTTTCAATGAGGATCTGCTTGGCATGGGCGATGTTGCTGATGGCGCAGCCTAACCGCTCTTGCGCCAATTTCTCCATCATGTAGATGAAGCCTTCACCCGTTTCTCCCAGCAGGTTTTCGGCGGGGATCCGAACGTCGGTGAAAAACAATTCGGCCGTGTCGGACTCGTGCTGGCCGATCTTGTCGAGTTTACGGCCACGTTCGAAGCCGGGCATTCCCTCTTCGACGACGAATAGGCTGATACCCCGAGCGCCCTTCTCGGCACTCGTGCGGGCGGCGATCACAAGGGCATCTGCCCCGTAACCGTTGGTGATGAATGTCTTGGATCCGTTCAGGATCCAGTCGTCGCCGTCTGCGACGGCGTTGGTCTTGAGCGCCGCGAGATCGGTGCCACCGGACGGCTCGGTCATGCCGATCCCGGATACCAGTTCTCCGGCCGCCATGCCGGGAAGCAGCCGCTGCTTGAGCTCGTCGGTGCCATAGGCCACGAAATACGGCACCGTGATGTCGAAGTGAATCTGAAGGCAGGAATTGACGCCCATCGAGACTTTGGAGAATTCTTCGGCCGCGATCGCGTTGAAACGGTAGTCGTCCGCAAAACTGCCGCCGTACTCATCTGGGATTTCTAGGCCGAGGATTCCTTGTTTGCCAGCCTCCCGCCAGACACTGCGGTCAATGACACGCTCCTGGATGAAGCGATCCATGTGCGGCAGAATCGCGCGATCCACGGTGGTCGCGACAACTTCGCGGAATCCTTCGTGGTCAGGTTCGTATAGTGAGCGCTGCATTGTTCTTCCTTACCAATCAACACACATTGCCGAATCAGTCAGTATTCGCAAGGGGTCGGCATTGTGCCAGGGACTAGTCCAACGATAACCCGAAATTCGTTGTGCTGGTCAGGGCGTGGGGCCTGCGCAGTATGAGTCAGACCACTTCGCCGGATGCTGTCGCCTGCTCGCTGGCGCCGCGCCTGCCGACAACCGAACACTGGAATCCGCGTTCAGGTTGATGTGCCGTCTGCTGCTGCTGCGTCTGCCAAGTAGTTGGCGGCGATCTCCGAGATCTCGTTATCGCGCCCAGCCAACATCATTGCGATCATTTTCCAGTCGCCCAGGAAAGACCATAGCGGGTGGCCAAAGCTTGCTGGGCGGTTTTTCTCAATCGCGAAATGGCTGGTCCATGCGAAGCCATAACCGACCGCCGCGCCCAGCAACACCCGGCGGCGCGGACCCCAGAGCGCCGACGGCAGCGCAATCCCTAAGCCCATGCTGGTCCCGACACAGTGCATCATCCGGGTCGCCCGTTTGCTGTGTTGGGACATGTAGAAGGGGAAGAACTCGGCAAAGTCCGCGAACTCTAGGGTGGCTGGCTGATCGCTGGTCGCTTTGTTGACCGGCTGATCGTTGGTGCTCATGGGCGTTCCTGTCCTGCCTTTTGTGCCAGCCGCCGTGCAGTCGGTAGCCGTTCTTCGAATGTGTCCTGATCGCCCGGGTTCTGCCACGGGACTATGCCGGTTGTGGCACCGGTTCTGCGGTAACGGCGGCGACCAGCCCGGCCACTCTTGGGTGAGACAACAGTTGCATGTGACTGGTGCCAGCCAGAACAGTCGTCGAAGCGGCGGGGGCGCCGGGCTGAGCCTTGGCGCTGTTGACGCGGACCGCGCCGTCACCGACTAGCCAAGATGTCGGATGGTTAGGGTCTTCATGGACGGTGGCGATCACAGCATGATGTCGGGTTTGGGTGGGTAGCGGCACGTTCTCAGTGCGGTCTGAAATGACGCCATCTGGGTGCCGACCGCCCCAATCCGTGGGCCGGATCGCACCGTGTCGGAGATCTTTGACGCCTGCGCTGCGCCGATTGCCCAGGGCCACGAGGGGCGCCAAAATTGCGCTGTGGTTGAGTCCGATAAGGGCTAGGTTGGCGCCCTTTTCGATGGCCGACCCACGATGGGGTGAACCTAGCGTGATGAGGTCGGCCATGATCGCAGCGATGGCTGGATCAGACTGCGCCAGTATCTCGATTCCCCGTCGTGCGACCAAGCCGCCCATCGAATGACCCACGATGGTGATGCGGGTGAGCGGGACCGGCCATTGTGCGGCGACCTGCCGGATGGTCTCAGCAAGTTGCTCACCATTGGCCGCGATCGGTAACCCTGTCGTGTAGCGCAGCAGCAACGGGGTGCCGCCGCCGGTGCGCGCGGACGCGATCACTGCACCGTTCCAGTGCTGTTCAGTGAGGCCTAGGCCGTGGATAAAGATGCACGCGTGTCCCGTGACGTTGACTTCAGAGGCGGCCACTTCCCTCACCGTCGCAACGGCGCCCTGATGTCGAATCGTCATACCGGGAGCTAGTGCCCGGGTGTGCGCTGAGCTGTGCAGGTGGTCGCCGAAAGCGGCGCCAAATCCTGCCAGCCATTTGCTCCCTTTGTCGCTACTGCTGAGTTGCGCAGATTCGGGGTGAGCGGTGATGGCCAGGACTGGAGCGACAACGTTGGCCCCCGCCCAACCAACGGACTTCGCCGCCGTGGCCGCGGCTCGAACGCCCCAATCTGCCATGTCGAAGACGGGCTCACTGCTGGGCAGAGCGGGGGCGATGATCCGTCGGATTCGGTTGATGGTGGCCCGCTGGATCAGCGACACAGTATCGATGACTTCGTTGAGTGCGGCCGCACTCGCGGTGGCGGTGGCG
>JAHZKU010000239.1 GCA_022600255.1 Actinomycetes bacterium
GATAGGACTTATGCATAGGTCCGGCTAATATTGGGTATACGCGAGAGGCAGAGGATCGCTTGTGCGACCGCTGCGCCAGTTCACTCGAGTGTTACCGATCATTCCTAGTCGAAGAACAATAGCCAAGTGAAGGAGCCTTCCTTGCAATCCCGAAACCCGGTTCTTAACCGCATCAATCATGAACGAGCCGAGGGCGGCGCTGGTTATGCCTACGATGAAGGCAAGTCTGCGTTTAACGCTGCGAGCAGCGGGGTCACCACCAAGGCCGCTGTTCAGGCTGGCGCGACCGGTGATGCACCAGTGTCCACGGGGTCTGGGTCGCGCGTCACGCTAAACGATGTCGTGGCTAAGACCCTAATCAATTTCGTGTTCCTCCTAGTGGGTTCCGTGATCGGGTGGCAGGCTGCGCCAACGGCCCCATGGCTCATGTGGGTGGCAATGCTCGTTGGGTTAGGCCTCGCGCTTGCCAACATCTTCAAGAAAGCCGTTTCACCGCCGCTGGTGCTCGCCTACGCATTCGTGCAAGGCATTTTCCTCGGCGGTATCTCCTACTTCTACGATCAACTGGTTCAGCAGGTTGAATACGAAGGTCTGGTGGGTCAGGCCATCATCGGCACGTTTGTGGCCTTCGGCGTGATGCTGCTGCTCTACTCAACCAACATCATCAAGGTCAACGGCAAGTTCATGCGGGTGATGATGGTGGCCCTCATCTCCTACGCGCTGATTGCAGTGGCGTCGCTGGTGGCGGCGCTGTTCGGTGTTGGCGGCGGCTGGGGCTTCTACGGCGTGGGCTGGCTCGGGATTGCGCTGTGTGCTGTTGGTGTCATTTTGGCCGCGTTCACCTTGAACTTGGATTTTGAGGCCATCAAGCAAGGCATCGCGATGGGTCTGCCAGAGCGAGAGTCCTGGCGCATGTCCTTCGGGCTGCTGGTCACCTTGATTTGGCTTTACTTGGAAATCCTGCGCCTGCTCGCCATCGTGGCGCTCAGTCGGGAATAGGGCTGGCGGTCGCATTATCGCGGTGCTCAGACGGGCAGAGACTACGGTGGGCGCGCCCCTGGGGCACTCAGTCAGGGGCTTGGTCCTGCGGCCATTCGGTGCCCGGGTAGCGCGTCTCTGCAGATAGGGAATGCTGACCGGCGTCGTCGACAGGAGTCTTGGGGGGCAACGTTCTGCGACCCATCCGGGCCCAGCGCACCCACCTCTTGCCAGTCTTGTCCACCACTGGGGCGCTGGTGATCTCCATGCCGGGGATTTCCGCTGCACGTGCGGCGATTTGTGGTAGCGGGGCCCAAGCGGGGGACTGGAACACGTCGGGAAGGACCTCCCCGGATTCGCCGCGGCTCAGGGCCGCGATGACAGAGGGGGCCAGCACCTGCGCGGCGGCCTCATATCCCTCGGCAGAAGGGTGAAAACGGTCCTTGGCAAACAGGTCCTCAGGCCGGGCATCAAACTCTGGTCCCAGTGTGTCTCCCATGGAGACTGCGCGTCCACCGGCTTGGACAACACACTCGGTCTGCGCTGCGGCTAAGGAACGCCCCAGTTGTCGAGCCACCCAACGCAGCGGGAGTTGGAAAGGTCGAATCGTTCCCAGATCTGGGACGGTCCCAACGACAACCTGCACGTTTTCGCTGCGCAGCCGGCGCACGGCGGCATCCAAGAACTTGATGGCTTGGCCCTGCGGCGTCAGGTGCGTGGTGTCATTGCCTCCGATGATGATGACCGCCACATGGGGTCGATAGTGCAGCGCCCGGTCAATCTGTTGATCAAGGTCACGCGAACGAGCGCCGACCTCTGCGACCGTGCTCAGCACCACTCCGCGGCCGTCATATTCAGAAACGAGTTGGGCCAACCGGGCTCCCATCGTGTCTCGCGGATCCACCGCACCCAGACTGGTGGCCAATGAGTCGCCGATCATCACGAGTCGTATCGAAGGGCCTTTGCTGGCGCCGTAGCGGGCATCGGAATACGGCGGGCTGGTGTTCCGCACACCGATTGACCGTTTGGCCTGTTCGACTTGGGCAGCCAACAGTCCGACCGCACCCACAGCCGTTCCCACGACGCCGCCCGCCGTGATGAGTGCGGTACGTGCCGCCTGCTGTCGGTCCACGACAGGAGTTTGGCAGGTTTGCCGCCCGATTTCCCAACGAGAGTCGGGCCGCTTTGTCTCAGAGCGCAACGACAACTCTCGACACCGCAACGTTGGGGTCGCAAACTATAAGCATGGGACTTTTTGATCGAATGTCAGGTGCTCTTCCGCCGCCCCCCGGTCGGCCGAATCGAAGTTATGCAGTTCCCGAGCGAAATGAAGTGCTCGGGACTCCACTAGACATCCCCCGGAATCCGTCCGACGATGTCGAGACAATTACCCTGGGAATGGGGTGCTTCTGGGGTTCGGAAGAGATCATGTGGCAGATTCCCGGAGTGATTACCACCTCGGTGGGCTATCAGGGTGGGGTCACCGAAAACCCCACCTACGAGGATGTGTGCACGGGCCGGACCGGCCACGCCGAGATGGTCAAGGTCACCTACTCCGGGGGTGACCAGACTCTGAAGCGAATTCTGAGCGCGTTTTGGGAGAACCATGACCCGACCCAGAAGAATCGGCAAGGCAATGACGTGGGTAGCCAGTACCGCAGCGCCATCTTCGCCGACGACAGCCATGTTCTTGACGTAGCCAGGCGAAGTGCTGCGGCGTTCCAAGAGGTGCTGTCTTCCGATGGGATCGGAGAGATCACGACGGAGATTGCTCCAGCCGACGCACTGCCGTACTACCTAGCTGAGGGTTATCACCAGCAGTACCTGCACAAGGTGCCACACGGCTACCGGTGTCACAGTTCGACCGGTTTGAAGCTGCCAGAGTTTGGGTTGACAGCTTGAGCATGGCGCGTAAGGTCGGTGACCGAGAGCAACTTGGCTCAATCACCCGTTCGGAAACTGGGATAGCGCAGCCGGCGGGGGCTGGATTCAGTTTAGGCTGAGGATATGGGCATAGAACGATTTCTGAAGCAGTCGGATGGCTTTGAGGTTGATGAACCTGTGGATCCGGTGCCGATTCCGCCAGTGGGTCCAACGGGATCGAATCGGTTTGGCCTGCCCGGGAAAACCACCAGTGCCCCGCTGATCACTGGCCTACCCAATGTGCCGGGCTTGGCGGAGTTGGTACGTGCCCTGACGGCTCGCGAAGCGGCCCTGCGCGGGACAGACCAGACCGGGGCGGCCGCGGCCGCGACGGACGCCGCCCAATCGGCCTTGGAACGGATTTCAAACTATCTGGCCGCCGACGACGTGTCCGGCCTACCGGATTAACGGAGGCGCCGCAGCCCGGGGCCTGTATCGACTCAGAGGCTGAGACTCCCAGGCTTGGTGCTTGGTGAATGACGGCAATTGCCGGATGGCCGGAGTGCCGGCGCCTGACCCTGACATCCAGCGGGGTGTGGCTGTTCCGAAGTGGCGCGGCAGCCTCACGTCTTGCTGGAGTGTTCCTTGGCACTCGCCACGAGGGTCTCCTGCATTCGGCCGGCGGCAACTAAGGCGACGCTGGCTACGGCGGCGCCGACAGCAAAAGCGGCCCCGAATCCCAGGGAATCGGCCAAGAGCCCGGCGAGCAGCGGGCCCACGATTGACCCCAAGTCTGCTGTCATCTGGAATACCGCGATGACGGTGCCTTTCCCTGACGCCCCAACGACGTCTCCTGCGGTGGCGGCTGGTGCTGAGCCCATGAACGCGGCCGCAGTGCCGGAAATCGCCATAGCTGCCAAGAACATCCACGATGCTCCGCTGACGGCCAAAGCCACCATTCCCAGTACCGTCAGCGCCCCACCGATCAGCAGCGCGGGGCGGCGGCCCCGTTCGTCGGACAGGCGCCCGGCTGGAAGCAGCAGAATGGCTTGTGTAGCAGCGGCGATCAAGAATCCGACCCCGGCCACCCAGGCATCGGCGCGCAACCCTTCCACTACGAACAGCGGGACCAAAGAAAATCGCAGCCCGAAGGTGACGAATCCGGTGGTTAGGTTGGCGAGCAGGGCGGCCCAATAGGCCCGGTTGCCGAGCGCCTGGCGCAAGGTGGGCGGTACGTCTTCGGGCTGGCCAGCGTCTGCCGGTGGGTCGGTCTGTCCGCGCGTGCTGATAGCCGGGGTGTCTATGGGCGCAGAGGCGTCTGGCGAAGGGTCATCGCGTTCGGGCGCGCCGAGAGGAGGGGGAGCCGGGGTCGTTTCGATAGGATCAGTCGGCGGCAACTCCGTTGCTGGCCGGGAGTTGCTCGACGGGACGAAGTCGGTGGGTGCCGCGGTTTCCGGTAGGGCCGGGACATCTGGAAGCGGGTCGTCGGGAGCCTTGTGGCGCTCCTGGCCGGAATCTGGGGTGGTTGCAGTTGCGGTGTCTGGGGACGATCCATCCGAGGCCCGAGCTGTGTTGCCTTCCCGGTCGAAGCCCGCGGTTGTCGGTGCGGCACTGTCTTCGCGGACGGGTTGCCCGGGTGGCTCGCCGGGTAGCAAGCGCCAGGCCACCGCGGCCGCTAACAGGAGGGTGACTGCGTAGACGAAGAAGGGGGCACGCACCGACCACGCCAGCACGAGTCCACCAACGGCGGGCCCGGCCACGCCTCCTAGCAAGAAGCCAGCCTGAAATGCCCCGGCAGCCCGCCCGCGCTGATTGGCGGCCACCACCTTCAGCATTAGGGCCATGGCGGACACGGTGAACATGCTGCTGCCCACGCCGCCGATGCCCCGCAGCGCTAGCAGTTCGGGATAGTCCCTGGCAAGGCCGGCCAGGATCGATGAGACCGAAACGATCAGTAGGCCCCAGGTCAGAATCCGACGTTCCCCGATGCGGTCGATAGCCAATCCAGCAACGGGAGCGCTGAGCAGGCGCATCCCGGCGAAGACGCTGATCACCGCGCCAGCGGCGAACGACGAAACTCCGAAACTCTTGGCATAGATCGGTATGGCCGGCGCCACGATGCCAAACCCCAAAGCGACACAGAATGCAATTGCCGAGATTACGCCAACTTCGGGGGGTAATCCCCGCAGCACGGGGGTTCGTCGGACGCGATCCAGCACACTTCTGACTGTAAGCCGCAAACTGCGCTTCCGATGACCACTAACCCGCAAGACCGGGTGGGCGTTGCCCTGCGCAGCCGCGCTGGGCAACGGCGCGCGCCAACTCCAGAAACCGGCAGGTCACGGTGAGCGGAGGGAGCTAGATTAAGGCTATGAGTGATGAACCCACACAGCTGCCCGCACCTGGCTGGTACGGAGATCCGCAGGACTCCGCACAACTGCGTCACTGGGACGGCACCAAATGGACTGACCACGTGCGACCCATGGTGACACAACAGGCCCCAGGCCAGGTGGGCGCAGCGCCAGCGCAGTATGCTGGTCCGCCGATTCTGGTGGTGACCACGAATGATGTGCCGGGCTATCGCGTTACCGAGGTCATCGGTGAGGTGTTTGGTCTGACGGTCCGCGCGCGCAACGCCTTTTCAAATATGGGTGCCAGTGTTCGTGGCATGTTTGGCGGCGAGGCCAAGGGCTACACGAAACTCTTGGCCGATACCCGCCAAGAGGCCCTGAACCGGCTGAAGGCGGAGGCGGCTGCGCTGAACGCCAACGCCGTATTGGCCGTGCGCTACGACTCTGGTGAGATCGCCGATCTGATGAACGAGGTGGTGGCCTACGGCACTGCGGTCAGGATTCAGCCCCTGTGACCTCGCGGCTCATCGCCCGGATCGTGGGTGTAGGTCTGGTCGCTGTGGTGCTGGCGGCCTGTGGGTCCGATGAGCCAGTGCCCGCACCCAGCGCGGCCACCGTCGAGGTCGCGGGCTCCTTCTCGGCGATCCAGGCGGCCGACGGGTTTGTGGTCACCGTGGAACGCGCCGAGAGTCATTCGGTGACGGTTTCTGCGATTGGGATCGACCCCGCCGAACTGGACGTCGGGGTTGACGGGAACACCCTGCAGTTACGCACGGCTAGCGGATCAGTCCCAGACAGCGCATCACTATCGGCGGTGGTGCGCACACCGTCTGCGCGCAAACTCACCGCAACCTCCGGTGCGCAAGTGACGGTGCTCGCGCCGATGACACTCGGCGGCGAACAGGTCAAGGTGGACCTTACCGCCGGGGCGCGTTTTGAGGGTGAAGTGTCTGCAAAGGCCCTAACAATCGGGATGCAGGCGGGCGCGGAGGCGCAAGTTTCCGGATCGAGTCGCTCGGTGACGATCGTCGGTTCTGAGGCTGCGCAACTGGGTGCGGCAGACCTGACAGTCGCTGATGCTGACGTGTCCCTGACCACCGCCGCGGTGGCCACGCTGACCGTGAACGAAACCCTGCGCGCCTCGCTCTCGAGCGGCGCCGAGCTAACGTACTCGGGTGACCCGAAGATCACTAAGCGCAGTGTTGATACCGGAGCAGACCTAGTGCAGGCTGACTCGTAGCCACCCTGTTCGATTAACGGATGAATACGTCCTGTCAACTTTGGGTCATTCGCGATCCTATTCGTAGGCTAGGCGCAGTGGTGGCCGAGGTCACAGTCAGTTTCTAGCTGTTGCTCACACCTCGTATTGCATTCCTTGTAGCACCGATTCCAGGAGGACCCTTGTCGCACGTCTGGCGCGGTGGGCCTCAACTCCGGATGCAAAGTCCGATCTCATGACACTGCTTGTTGTGGGTGTTAGCCACCACACCGCCACGATGGACGTGCTGGAAAGCTTGTCAGCGATTTCGGTCGACGAGCTGCGCAGCGACATGATCGGTAGCGACCAAATCGCAGAGACCATGATCATTTCCACCTGTAACCGGGTGGAGGTCTACGCGGAGGTCGACCGCTTCCACGCAGGTGTGGATGCGATCGTGGCCCTCTTGGCCAAAGGTGCTGGGCTCAGCGTCGACGAGATGACCAGTCGTTGTTTTGTCCACTTTGATTCCCGGGCCGTGCAGCACCTCTTTGAGGTGGCGGCCGGGCTGGACTCCATGGTGGTTGGGGAACCGCAAATCTTGGGACAGGTCCGCTCGGCGTTCGTTGATGCCAAGGACGCGGGCACGGCTGGTCGCGAACTACACGAAGTCGCCCAAGCCGCGCTGCGGGTAGGCAAGGACGTCCGTTCACAGACTGGACTGGACCGGGCTGGCGCATCAATCGTTTCAGTGGGTTTGGCGCTCGCGATCGAAGCGATTCAGCACAGCCATGACGCCAACGATGAGATCGCGCTAGACGCCGCGGTGCTGGGCTCGGGCGCCATGGCCTCGCTGGCCGTGGCTGCGCTGGGCCGGGTGGGCGCGGCCCGAACCACGATCATCACCCGAAACCCCGACCAAGGCAATCGGTTGGCATCCGGGCACGTTGGTCTGGCCGAATCCAAAGAGTTCGCAAAGTTGCCCAAGCTGTTGTCTCAGGTAAACCTGGTGATCTGCTGCACGGGGGCCGCTGGTGCTCTGGTCAGCTACGACCTGGTGGCTCGCGCAACGGCGGGTCGGGACGAAACGCTGGTGGTTTTGGACTTGGCGCTGCCCAGAGACAGCGATCCGGAGATCGCCAACTTGTCCAACGTGTCCAGGCTGGATCTCGCCGACTTGGCCGATCGCCCCGAAGGTCAGCCGGACATGGATGCGGTGGTAGCGGCTCGGAGCATGATCGAAAGTGAACTGGCAGTTTTTGCGCAACAGAACGCAGCCCGGGCCGTCGAGCCGGTCGTACTGCAACTCAGGGCACAAACCTCCGCGGTGGTGGAAGCGGAATTGAACCGGTTGCGCACCCGGTTGTCCGGCCTGGAAGCCTCTGATTGGGAGCAGGTGGAGCGCGGAATCCGGCGCGTGGTGGCCACTGTGCTGCATACCCCGACCGTGCGGGTGAAACAGTTGGCTAGCGATCCGGATGGGCAACGCTACGCGCAAGCGCTAAGTTCTCTGTTCGACCTATCCAGCGATGCGGTGGAAACGGTGGTTCGTCCGCGGGATGCCGAGTTTGTCGCTCCCCCCGTGACTGAGGAGCCACCGGAGTCGTCGCCATGACCGTCACGATCGCCACCCGCGGCTCGGCCCTGGCCCGCACACAAAGCGCCCTGGTCGGCGCCGCCTTGGCCGACGCGAGTGATGTTGAGGTGGGCTATCACATCGTCAGCACGCAGGGCGATCAAACGACTGCGTTGCTGGACCAAATTGGTGGCACGGGTGTGTTCGTTGTGGCCGTCCGTGAGGCTGTCTTGGCTGGCGAGGCGGATTTGTGTGTCCACTCGCTGAAGGATTTGCCCACAGCGGCGCACGATCGGCTGTCGTTGGCCGCGGTACCAAGCCGTGAGTCGCCGTGGGATGTCTTGGTCTCCGCTGGCGACGCGGGACTCACTGAGTTGCCAATCGGCGCAAGTGTCGGCACTGGGTCGCCCCGGCGCGCCGCCCAACTTCAACTCTTGCGGCCGGATCTGCACGTCGTGCCAATCCGGGGGAATGTGCCTTCTCGGATCGAAAAAGTCGATTCCGGAGAACTTGCCGCCGTTGTGTTGGCGGAGGCCGGGCTGCATCGATTGGGCTTAAGTCATCGCATCAGCGCACTGTTGGGACATCAGGAGATGTTGCCCGCCCCTGGTCAAGGCGCGCTAGGCATCGAATGGGCGGAAGATCAAATTGGTGCAGATTTGGCCGCAGCGGTCTCTGCGCTTGATCATGGTGATAGCAGGGCCGCCGTTGCGGCGGAGCGCGCCACACTTTCCCGACTAGAAGTCGGGTGCACAGCGCCGATGGGAGCCTGGGC
>JAHZKU010000240.1 GCA_022600255.1 Actinomycetes bacterium
GCCGCACCTGGCTGCCGCCGACGGGACGGTCGCGGGGATCGATGCAGAGCTCGATGGCGGAAGTCACGGCGCCGCCTCGTTTCGTTTCTGCCACCACTCCGGTCCTTCGGGGTGGTGGCATTCGAGGGTTGCGCGGTCCCATTGGGCCAGTTCGGCGGCTGCAGCGTGGGTGGTGTCGAAGAACGAAGCGAGCATGCCATCCGGATCCTCAGCTGTGGCCACTGTCGCGTAGGGAAGGGCGAACTCGCCGAGGTCGTCCAGCCAGAACGCTTCGGCTGGTTGTACCTGGGCGGTCGAGAAACCGTCCGGGGTTGGGTACGCGTAGGCGTAGAAGATCGGGTCGGGGGCGTCTCTGTTGCCTGGCCAGAAGCCGACGCTGGTGACTTCGTGCGAGTACGCCTCTCGGGCGACATCGTCGGGGAAGTTGGGGATCCCGCCGGGGTGATCCGGTGCGGTTCTTCCCGAGAATCGGGTGGTGGCCAGGTCGAAGCTGCCCCAGAAAAAGTGCACGGGACTGGCTTTGCCTTTGAACCATGACCGGAACCGGGTGAGGGCACGGTCGGTTTGCACCAATGCTCGCCAGAGCGAGTGTGCATGGTCGGGTTCGTAGTTTCGTTCGACGGTATCTTGGCCGAAGGGAATCGCGTCGGGGATTTCGCTCGGCATCGGGTTGATGGTCACCGGCATGGCGACTGACTCCATTGCGTGGAGGACCGCTCGATGGAAGTCGGCAACGGATTGAGATCGGAGCGGGATTGTTCTTTGGTGGCCGGTGGTGGTGTGGATGTTGAGGCGGTGGTCGGTGAAGTCGAACTCGAGTTCGACGCCCTCGTGCCCGATGGGGATCAGGGACGTGCGTAGGCCTTTGGTCGACACGTAGAGGGGCACGCTCCAAGAATGGTTCAGCCAGGGCGCGTAGCCGAGCCGGATCTTGCCGACGACTTGGGTCCATAGGTGAACCGCTTCGAGGGTGTCGATCCATCCGTCGGTCGGCAGTGCTGGCCAACCGTTGTGCGGTGCGGGTGTGTTGGTCATCTCGTTTCCTTCGGTTTGGTTACTCATCGAATGGCACCCGTGGTCCAGACCAACAGTTCGGCGCCTTCGTCGGCTGCGGTCATCGCAATGCCGTCAGCGCCGGAGAGTCGGACCGCGTCGCCGGTGGCCAGTATTCCCTGAGATTCCAGGTCGGCGCTGCCTTTGGCCACGAAGACGTGGCCGAAGTCCGCGCCCGGCACGGTGACTCGCTCACCAGCCCCAAGACGGCCGCCCCACAGCACGGCGGCGCTCTGTTGAATCGAGATTGCCGCATCGTGACCCTGGCCAGACGCGATCGGCACCAGGCCGCCGCCAGCGAGTTGATCGTTGATGTCGAGCTGCTGGTAGCCGGGATCGATCGATTGGGTGTCGGGCAGCACCCACATCTGAATGAAGTGCATCTCATCGGACTTGCTGTGGTTCTTCTCCGAGTGCCAAATCCCGCGGCCTGCGCTCATGCGCTGCGCCAGGCCCGGATAGATCAGGCCTCGGTTTCCCTCGGAGTCCTTGTGCTCGAGCTCGCCATCGAGTACCCAGGTGATGATTTCCATGTCACGATGCGGGTGAGTGTCGAATCCCGTGCCGCCAGCAACACGATCATCATTGAGAACCAAAAGCTGGCCGTGATTGGTGTTGGCCGGTGAGTAATGGCCACCGAAACTGAACGAGTGCTTGGAGTCAAGCCAGCCAGCCCGTGTGTGGAATCGGTCAGCTGACCTGCGAATGTCGATCGTTGATTTGGTCATGACCTGAACAACAGCGTCTTCTGTGTATTTATTTCCGACCGGAAATAGATGTAGGATGGCTCATGGCCGACCCTACATTCATGGACACATGGAGACACTTGCTCCGCTACCACCGCACCACCATGGCGGTCATGGACCAGCACCTCCGAGCCACGTTCGGTCGATCGCTCGACGACTATGACGTGCTCCATCAGCTGAGTGTCCACGACGGCCCAATGCGCATGGGTGAGCTCGCCGAGCAACTGCTCGTGGCGAACAGCTCATGCAACCGAATCGTCGGGCGCCTCGAGAAGGACGAACTCATCGAACGGAGCCACGGAGACTCCGATGGCCGTGTGGTCTTCGCCAACCTCGCCCCGAAGGGCAAGAAGCTGCGGCGCCGCATGGCTGCGGTCCACACTCGAGACATCGAAGCCCTATTCGGCTCACGACTCACGACAACCCAATCATCCGAACTCGGCGCAATCCTGCAACGACTGCTCACAACAGACACCGGGAACGACGTCAAAGACTGATGTGGCCTGGCCTGGTCCCTGTCGGAGTCCCCCAGGCGGGTGCACGCCGGCGTCGCAGGCAGGACCAAGGGCGACCTCCTACCCCTGCCGACAAACGCCCGGATGACGACAGGCGCTTTGGACCGGGTGGCACTACTTGTCAGATTTCTGACTTCGCTGCACGGTATTGGCAATCGCGAGATGCTGGATTGCCTGGCGTTTAGGGTCCGTTTGTTAGGCAGCAGAGTCGGGTGTCGACTAATTCTGCCTTCTCCATGTGGACGTTTGTCGACAGTTGTGCCGCGCGGCCATCCTGTTCAGGTTGCTTTCGATCAGGCGAAATCAGGGTTTCGACTACTTCGTTTCGTTGGGGTGGCTTGTCGCGACTCGGATTAGGACAACCTCACCTGCCTGTTTGCTGGTGGCCTCAACCACGTAGTACCAGATTCGCGCGCCGCCTGGCACCTTGTATTGCCACTGCACATACGTGCGCGTATCTCGGACAACTGTTCGCAGGTCGCCTTTGAGTGGATAACACTTTTCCGTGATCACGCGCGGCGTCTGGGTGAGCCAATCCCAGGCATCTGCCATCGCGTTGCGCTTGGTTGCTACGAGGTCGCGCCACCCATTGGCGGCGTTGTTGGACCCGAATCGTATGACGTATTCGGATCGCTTTACCGGCCGGTGGACGTCACGCTTCTTGGTCATACCGGTCGAGACACCGGCTCGGAATCAGTCAACCAGTCGATATCTGAACTATCGCGAGGAATACCAGCCGCATAGGCCTGTGCCGTTGCTTCCCAGCCCCGGACTGAAGCAGATAGGGGCTCGAAACGGTCAACGGCAGCACAGCCGCGCGCCAGACTCACCAATTCGTCGGCAAGCTGCTGCTGTTCTCGTTCGCTAAGGAACGTCATCCAGGGGAAGGCAGCGTGGAGCCCTTGCACGAAGGTCGTCGGTGATTCCACAACTGCAGCTGCCACGATACTGGCAGCGAACCGTAGCCCATCGCGGCTATTCTGTGCCGTTTGTGCGGTGGTGAGCACCAAGTCTTGGCCATCACGGCGGGTGATCGTAACTGAACCGTGTTCGGCGGCCTCAGCGACGTCGTTCGGAGAGCGCAACAACTCCGAGAAGGTAGCTGTGGACGTTTCTCCCTTGGTTTCCATATCCATAGTATTCAGAAGTAGTTCTGATGTGTCAATAGATCGCCAACGCGGCTTCAGCCCACATCGCGGGCGGGCACTACCAGTCCCCGACCTCAAGCGAACACATGAGCAGGCGGCGGGCCTGATTCACCGAAACCAGCCGCAGAACGGGCTGATTGTCGACAGGCGGAGCAACCTGTAAGTCCGCAGATAGGTCCGTATGACGGCGGGTCGAGGAGAGACAGGTTGGCGATTGTCGACAGCCTCAACCTCCTGCAGCTCCGCAAAACGGTCCGGTAATCGATTGGGGCTGTCTGCTGCGCATTCGCGGAGATGGCCCGTTTGTCGACTGTCTGTGCGCGCTTTGAGAGTTGAATCTGCTCGGCCCGTGGGGCTGTCTCGATGCATGAAGTCCGGCTACTTCTCGTGATAGTGGTCACACGGGGTTAGTCTTGTCTGGATCGCGGTCTGCTGATTCTTGCCGTGGTACGTGGTGTTGTCGAGCCTGTTTCGGCTCATCTTCCGGGGGGAATGTGTGTTGGTGTGCCTGTTGCGCTGTTGCTCCTGGTGGGCTGACCAGCAAGCCTGTTGATTCTGCGAGGCGTACGATGGAAGTTGGCGGAGGTGCGGTCCCCTCGGGCATGTGCTCCAGAGCCCCATCGTGCGTCCTGGCTATCGGATGGGGTGTCATGGTTGGTAACGCTCATCCAGGCTTCGTCTTCGGTTTGGATGCCGACGGGGAGTTTGTGTGGCTTGCCCCGGAAGTTGTGGACGTTCTGGGGTGGCTGCCGCAGGATTTGGTTGGCACAGCGATCACCGACTTGGTTCATGTGGACGATCGAACTGACAGTCTTGGGCAGTTGTCGCGCATGGCAGACAAGGACGGCCTTGCGGGTGTTGATGACGCGGTTGTGATCCGGTTCCGCGACAGTGATGGAGCCTACCGTTGGTTGAGTTGGGGGGAAGCTCGCAGGTCTGACTCGGTTGGGCGTGCGAATGCGAGAGTGGCCAGCCTGCGCGATGTTGACGCGTTGACGCGGCTCCACAATGAGGTCCAGTCCGAACGGAATCGACTGCGCGCCACTTTGGATGCGCTGACCGATCCGCAGGTCATGTTCGAGTCCGTTCGGGATGAGTCGGGGGCCGTGGTGGGTTTCCGGTGTGTTGAGGCCAACGAGGCTGCGGTCGCGTCCACCGGGGGTAGCTACCCGGGGTTGGTTGGTGCTCAGGTCACGGAGATGTTTCCCCAAGATGTCGCGTCGGATCTGCTGGAGACGTTTCGGGGCGTCGTGGACACCGGCGACGCGCTCGTGGAAGAGGACCAGCACTACGCCGTCGGTGGGCAGGACCGTTTCTGGGATTCGTGTGCTGCCCGTGTTGGCGATGGTGTCTCGCTGGTGTGGCGAGATGTCACGAAGCGTCACGTTGCAGCGGAGGCTTTGGTAAGGGCCCGGGAGCAGTATCGGATGGTGGCCGAGAATGCGGCCGATGTGGTGCTCCTGATCAGTCCGCAGTGGACAGTGACGTGGGTGTCGCCTGCGATCCGGCAGGTGTTGGGCTTCGAACCGACCAGTCTGCTGGGTACGAACACTGGCGACTGGGTTCACCCGGATGACATGTCGGTCGTTGCTTCGATTCGTGAGGCGCAGGTCGACGAGCAGGTCGGAGCTCCCTTCCAGATTCGGGTGCGCGACGCCTCTGGTGAGTATCGGTGGATGTCTGGCATTTCGCGAGCCACGTCGGACGTTGACGGCAACGTCAACGGTCGGATCACCACTTTGCGCGATGTGAATGAGCAGGTGCTGGCTCAGGAACGCTTGGAGCGCAGTGAAGCCCACTTCCGGTTGTTAGCGGAGAACGCTTCCGACGTGGTGGCTCAAGTGGGCCAGGACCAGTCGATCGTTTGGGTCTCACCATCGGTGGAACCGGTGCTGGGGTGGCGTCCAGATGAGGTGATCGGCCAGGACATCGTGGGACTGACGCATCCGGACGACCGGCCAGCTGGGCGGCAGTGGCGAGAACAGAGTCGCGATGAATCAGAATCTCCCCATGTGGAGTTGCGGGTGTTGACCGGGACTGGTGGCTATCGGTGGATGTCGCTGACCGCCCGGCAGGCCCCGGCACCAGATGGTGCGCCGGTGGGACGGGTGATAAGCCTTCGGGACGTTCAGGAGCAGATGCAAAGTCGCAGGGCGCTGGCCAACAGTCAGCGGCGATACAAGATGCTGGCCGAGAATGCCTCGGATGTGGTGTGTGAAGTGGATGCCGACGCCATGATCACGTGGATGACACCGTCGGTTCAGCTGGTGCTGGGGTGGACGAAGGAGGACTTGATCGGCGAACCTGTCGCGAGCCTGGTCGACCCTCAGGACCTGAACGCCGCCGGGGAGGGGACTCGGCAGGCACTGGTCGCGGCTTCCCTTGCCCCACAAGAGCTTCGGTTCCGCACCGCCGAAGAACAATTGCGTTGGATGTCGCTTCGGGCCCAGATCGTTTGCGGCGAGACCGGCGAGTTTGAAGGCGCGATTCTGGCGCTGCGAGACGTTCACGAGCAGGTGCTCGCGCGGCAGCAGCTGACCCGCAGCGAGGAAATGTTCCGACTCGCCATGCAGAATTCAGCCCATGGTATGGCAGTGGTGGACCTGGACGGGAAGATCTTGCGCGCCAATGAAACGCTGTGCGCGATGCTGGGTCGGGACTTGATCTGGTTGCGCGAGCACCCCGAACAGGACGTGCTACATCCGGAAGACCGCGCAAGGTGTCAGGCGGCTCGGGACAACCTGCTCGGCATATCGAAGGAGTCCGAGGTCCATGAGGGCCGTGTGGTGACCGCGGCTGGTGAGACGGTGTGGGTGCAGCATTCCTTGTCATTGGTCCGGGATGAGGGCGGAGCACCTGCTTTCTACGTGTCGCAGTACCAAGACATCACCGCCTCGCGCGCGAGGGTGGGCGAGCTACAGTACCGGGCCGAACATGACCCTCTGACGGGTCTTCTCAACCGCACGCAGTTGCACGAAACCCTGGTCGATGCGCTCGCTCGTGAGCCGCGCGCCGGCGGGTCTCCTGGGGTGCTGTTCGGCGACCTGGACGGGTTCAAAGACATCAATGACACCCATGGGCATGCCGGTGGTGATCGGGTGTTGCGGGTGATTGCCAAACGGATCGGGACGGTACTGCGAGCGGCAGATGAGGTGGCCCAGATCGGTGGCAACGGGTTGGCTCGACTCGGCGGAGATGAGTTTGTCGTGGTACTTCCAAAGGTCGCTGATGTGCCCACCGCCGTCGCAGTCGCCGAACGTATCCGACGCTCAGTCGCGCAACCGATCAGCCTCGACGAGGAAGAGGTGGCCCTCACGATGAGCATCGGGGTCGCTTTGGCCACCGGCGATCCGACCGGCGATGAGCTGCTCCACAACGCAGACCTGGCGCTCTACCAGGCCAAGGACAACGGACGCAACCAAGTCGCGGTCTTCGAAGCAAACGGCAGCTCCAGCCAATGAAAAGCGTGAACGGTCGCGGTGAGCTCGCGAACAGATCACAGATAGACAGGATCACCAATGGCCACTGAATCCAACAAGCCCCAACGGACCCAGACCAGCAAGACCGGTGCGCCGGTTGGGCCAGAACCGGCAATCCGGGTAGTAGCGGTTGGCAGCTCAGCGGGAGGCTTGGACGCCCTCTCGGAGCTGCTGGCTGGGCTCCCCACCGACCTGGCAGTCGCCTACGTGGTCGCCCAGCACATGTCGCCAGACCATGACAGTCACCTGGTGGAACTGCTGTCCCAGGCAACCGACCTGCGTGTGCTGTCTGCCAAAGATGGGGCGTCCTTGGTTTCGGGTGTGGTGCTGGTGGCACCGCCTCATTCAGACGTCGTTGTGGGCAAGGAATCGGTGAGTGTGTCGGCCCCCGGGTCCAGCGCTGGGCCCAAGCCGAGCATTGACGTCCTGATGCGGTCGGTCGCTGAGTCCTGGGGCGAGCAGGGCATCGGCATCGTGTTGTCGGGCACCGGCAGCGATGGGTCCGCGGGCCTGCGACGCATTCGGGACGCCGGCGGGCTGTCAATCGCGCAGCTTCCTGAGTCCGCACAGTTCGACGCCATGCCCAAAGCCGCGATCGCAGCCGGGGCCGTGGACCTGATCCTGGCGCCAGCTGCGATGGGCCCGGCACTGTCACGAACACCGACCGCGCTCTTTCCAGGGACAGCGCCTTCGGAGCGAGTAGCGCCCACCCCCGGAGGGACTGACGTGGTCGCCGACGTGGTGGCTGCGCTGCGGTTCTCCTCGGGTTTGGACTTCGCCGACTACAAGCGCGGGACTTTGGAGCGCCAGATCGCGCGACGACAGGCCCTGATCGATTGCACCGATCCGAGCGCCTACTGCGCCATGATCACCCAGGGCAGTCAGGAGGCTGATGCGCTCGCCCGCGCCCTGTTGGTGACGGTCACTTCCTTCTTCCGCGATCGTCAGGCCTGGCAAGCCCTGCATGACGTTCTGACAGATGCGTGGCAGGTTCGAGACTCCGACCGCCCGATCCGGGTGTGGGTCCCGGGGTGCGCCACCGGGGAGGAGGCCTACACCGCAGCCATGGTCGTTGCTGACGTATTGGGGGCCGGAGCGAACATCGCCGAACGCGTCAAGGTCTTTGCCACCGACCTGTCCGATGCCGCTTTGGACATTGCGCGCCGCGGACACTACTCCGACGATGCGACCGCCGCGATTCCGGACGCGTACCGGGAACGTTGGATGCGCCGATCCGGTATGGATTGGCGGGTCCTTCCCGAACTGCGTGATGCAGTGGTCTTCGCCCGCCACAACGTTGCCCAAGACCCCCCTTTCCCCCGAATTGACCTCGTCTCCCTGCGTAACACGCTGATCTACTTCAACGCACCTCTGCAAACCCGAGCCCTGAGCTTCTGCCACTTCGCGTTGGTTCCCGGCGGCTTTCTGATCCTGGGGCAATCAGAGCGACCCACCGGAACAGGCAGCGCCTTCAGCGCAGTGGACGAACAGTTCCGGATCTACCAACGCTCGACCGTCGATCAACCCGCTCCGCTGCCTGTCCCCGCACCAGAGCCAGAACCCGCCAAGCTTCCCCGAACAGCCGCCCTCTCACCACCCACCGATCAGCGACTGGTGCTACGGGACCAGTTGGTCAACCGGTTCAGCCCACCGGCACTGGTGTTGGACGGCAACGACGACGTGATCGAAGTCATCGGCGACGTGTCCCCTTGGTGCTGGGTCGCTCCCGGGCAGCCGAGCACCAACGTGATCGCCCTGGTCCGAGAAGAACTGCGCGTACCTGTCCGCAGCCTCCTGATCCAAGCCCGCTACCGCAGCCCCGAGCAGGAGCCACGCTCGGAGCTCACGCCCGAGGCAGACACCCGCATCGAGGCAAGCCAACTGGGACCAGCCGAAGCCGAGTGGGTCCTCCTGACCTTCAACCCAATCGACCCCACACCAAAGACCGAGAGCGCCTCGGAACCAACTGCGCGCGGTGACGGCCAGGATGACGCTGAACTGGCGCTCGTTCGCGCGGAGCTGGAGCAAACCCGAGCCGCACTACAAGCCACAACTGAAGACCTGTCAGCCTCCAACGAAGAACTGCGGGCCATGAACGAGGAGTTGCAGGCCTCCGCAGAGGAACTGCAGGCCTCCGGCGAGGAAGTCCAGGCTACGAACGAAGAACTACAAGCCACAAATGAGGAACTGACCGTACTGAACACCGAACTTCGCGAGCGAAGCGCCGAACTGGCAGCAGTCAACGACCGTATGGAGAACATTCAAGGATCATTGGCCAGCGGCATGATCGTTGTGGACACCGACCTGCGCGTCAGATCCTTCACCCCCCTGGCCGTGCGCCTATTCGTTCTCATCGACGCTGACTTGGGCCGGCCGATCACCGAGATTCAGACCACGACACAAGTCCCCGACCTAACCGAACGCCTACACTCAACCATCGAAAACGGCACCCGCTCGATGCTGGAACTGCCCGGACAATCGGCCGACTACCTCGTCGCATTCCAACCACACCTGCAAGACACCAGAATCGTGGGAGCCATCGTCGTCATCACAGACATCACAGACCTGGTGGCCGCCCGCAACACCCCTACCGACAACGAAGAGTGATGGGAAACAGGCATCCGAAATTCTGACGGCCCCCACAATCCAAACTGGTTAGTTTTCGCCTCCTTGTTTCTGGGCTAGTCGGAATGGCTTGGGTTGGGCGGTTGCTGAGTGCCCTCTGGTCGCGCGTCCGGGACGGTGATTGGGCTGGGGCGACCTAGGTAGTAGCCCTGAGCATGTGTAACCCCCAACTTCTTGACGAGTTCGAGGGTCTCCTTGTCTTCGATGCCTTCGGCGACGGTCCAAGCGCCGAACGTGTCTGCGAGGGCGACCGTGGCGGAGATGACCTGCTGGTCGCGAGCATCGGTGAGAGCGTTCTTCACATACTCGATGTCGATCTTGAGCCACTTCGCGGGGAAGTTCTTCAGATAGGCGAACCCGGCATGGCCCGTCCCAAAATCGTCCAGGGCCACCGAACTGCCGAGATCGGCGACCGCCAAGGCGAACTGCCTAGCCTTGTCGAGATTCTCAATGGTTCCGGTCTCGGTGATTTCAAAGACCATGTCGGATGGTGCGAGCCCTGGGTCCTGCAAGAGGGCCTTCACCTGGTCCAGTATTGCCGGGTCTGTGACGGAGGCCGCAGAGATGTTGACTGAAACCCGCGTCCCTGCCCTGGCCAGTGCCCCCGCTCTGTCGATGACCCAGCGATCAATCTGACCTATAAGACCTGACTCCTCCGCCTGTGGCAGGAAGTCACCAGGGGGAATCAGGCTTCCGTCGCGGTCACGAGAGCGAATCAACAGTTCACTGTGGGAAACTGCACCCGTGGCCAACTCGACGATGGGTTGGGCATGCAACTCCATCCTGTCCTCACGCAGCGCCCACATGACTTTGATGAGTACAGCTTTGGCCGCTAGCTCAGCCCGCAAACGTTCCTCTCGTTCCTTGCGCTCCGTGATGTCCAACACCTGCACGAGGATGTCCATCGACGATCCTTCAGGTGAGGGCTGCGAGATGGGTTGCAGCTTCCAGTAGAGCCAGAGCTTTGGCTCCTGCGGGTGATTGCGGAGTTCCTCCCATCCGTATTCCTTCAGGCGCCCATCGAACAATGGCGCCAGAACCGAATCCACCTCCTGGTGCGCAAGGGCATCCTTCAGGAACTCACCAGTCTTCAACTCCTCGACCGGAAGCCTCAGGAGTTCGCTCATCCTCTCATTCACGAAACTCGCCTGGCCTGTTTCAGCATCCAACACGCACAAGCCCCGCGACGAGCCGATCACCACACCAATCGCCACTTGGTCAGCTCTGTCTACAGCTGCGCTCAACCGGGTGAACTCGGTATCCACCCAACGCCGACCGACCCGGGCACCCATCACGGTGCTGATCACGAAGGCTAGTGCAGACAAGCCCAGGACAGTCCAGGCTATGGACGCAAAGAGGTGGCCTTGGTCCTGCACTTCATTGGTTTGCTTTTCGACGGACTCAACGATTCGGTCCACCGCGGCATCGTGGATCGTCTTCTGCTCTCGATAAACCTCGCTGTTGA
>JAHZKU010000241.1 GCA_022600255.1 Actinomycetes bacterium
TTGGCCGCGCGGCAAGCCTTTTCGATCACCACGGCGAGCCAAGAAAGCAACCCGACAATGCCAACCGAAAAGTGAGGGCACTGATGAATAGCAACGTCCAAAAAGGCCAGGAGTCGTTAGATCAGGCTTGGCTCTCCGCGCCCGAGCCAGGCTGGCGCCTAGTGGATTTCCAGAACCTTATGGGTGGGGACGTGGTCGAGCGGGCCAAGTTTGTATCGGACGACCAGGGTGATCGAATCAGTTCCGCGTACTTCTGGGATCCGGTGCAGAACCAACTTCGAGCTAAGTTCTGGTTCGGCCCGCAGGCGCAGGGCCCCCCTGGTCACGTGCACGGCGGAGCCATGGCCGCAGTGATGGACGAGGTGATGGGCGGTGCCTGTTGGGGCGCGGGCAACCAGGTGTTGGCTGCCGAAATCAACGTGCATTTCCGCGACAAGCTTCCGTTGCGGACGCGCTGTATCGCGAAGGGCGAGGTCGTTTCTATCGAGGGTCGCCGAGTGTCGGCTCGTGCCCAACTAGTCACTGTGGCTGGTGATCTTGTGTGCGAATCGACCGGCACATTCATTCAACTCTCAAGTGACCAAATGTCCGGATTGCTTGCGGCCTCATCCGGCGCTCCCGCGTAGGACTCTCCGGCCCCATGCAGTCATTGTTCGTGGTTCGTGGTTCGTGGTTCGCGGTGTGGGTGACTTCGCTTTCTGCTTGCCTAAACCTCTCCCAATGGGCAACGGACAGAGCTCTTGGGCTAGTGATGGAGTATGTGTACGAACTTCAAGATGAAGCAAGCGAAAGACGGGTCCGTCGTTGTGGGGCGAAGCATGGAGTTCCCGGCGACGATTCCGTGGTCCTTGGCGGTGATTCCCCCGGGAACTCAGGGCCGTGGAAGTACGCCGGAGGCGGGACAGCAGTCCAAGTCCTGGACGTCTCAATACGGCATCGTCGGAATCTGCGGGTTTGGCAACCCCCAACTGTTGGACGACGGCATCAATACCGCTGGCCTCACCGCCCACGGACTCTACATGCCCAACGGTTGCTGCCACTATGCTGACTTCAAAGGCGACGGCAGCGACCTGTCAGAAATGGACCTGATCTCCTTTCTTCTGGGCACGTGCGCGACGCTCGCTGAGGTTAAGATTGCCGTCCAGTCGATCAGTGTCTGGGGTGGGGATCCGGGTCTCGGCTTCGCCCCTCCCTTGCACATCCTGATGCACAGCGAAGAGGGCTCCTTGGCGATTGAGTTCCACCCCGGCGGCATCCAGGTCGTTGACAACCCGACTGGAGTTGGAACCAACTCCCCCTATTTGGATTGGCATCTGACGAACCTGAACAACTACGTGGGCCTCAGCGCTGACGTGCCACCGGCCCGGGACGACTTGGGCCTGAAACTGTCTCAGTTTGGGCAAGGCGGTGGCCTCATGGGGATTCCAGGTGACTATACCGGTCCGGCACGCTTCATCCGGGCGGCCGCATTCGTGGCCCTATCCGAAGATCCAGTTGACTCTCTGGGGGCCGAATTGCAGACCATGCACGTTCTGAATTCCTTCGACATCCCGGCGGGAATCATCGAAGAGGCCCTGCCGGGTGGCAAGTTTGTGCCAGAGGTCACCGACTGGATCACAATCAGCAATGTCTCCCAGAAGCGGTACATCTACCGCACAACGAGCGACCCTCGCCTGTACTTGATCGAACTAGAATCCGTCGACTTCAGCCAGCCCGCCCGTGCCACCCCCTTCACCACAGATGTCCCTTTCGTGCAAACTGCGCTATAGCTGCCGTCGACCCGATCTGCGTCCGGGAAGTAAGCGAGCAGTCTTACCCATTGGTAGCGACGATGGTCTCCGCGCTGGCAGGGGTCTGGCCCACTAGGCCAGCGGCTAGGGCTGCTTGCCATGTTGACCAGCCGCCGTCCAGGTTGCGAACTTCTAAACCCGCCGTTTGCAGCAGTTGCTGGGCCACGTGCGCCCGCTGCCCTACCGCGCAGTAGACGATGGTTGGCGCATCGGGGAGTTCATCGAGACGGTCGCGCAACTCATTCACTGGGATCTGGATGGCGCCGGGGATCATGCCAAATACAACCTCGCGGTCATCGCGGACATCGAGCGCTTGCCAGCCCCGTGCCTGCAAGTCTTCCACCTCACGAAAGTCCACACTGGGACTGAGTCCGGACAGTCGGTTTTCGGAGATGTATCCGAGTTGGTTGATCGGATCCTTCGCAGAGCCGAACGGTGGTGCATAGGCCAGTTCAAGATCCAATAGGTCTGGGCCGGTCAGGCCACCGCGGATGGCAGTGGCCAAGACGTCGATCCGTTTGTCGGCACCTTTGGCGCCGACGGCTTCGGCCCCAAGGATTGCGCCGGAATCGGGAGCCAGCAGCAGCTTGAGTCGCAGCGTGCTCGCCCCGGGGTAGTAGCCGGCGTGATCGAGTGCATGGGTGTGGATCGCAAGGAAGGGGCGGTTGGCGGCACGCAGTTTCTTCTCGTTCCACCCGGTTACCGCGGCCGTCAATCCGAAGACCTGCACGATGGCGGTGGCCTGCCCGGCCTCAACACCGGTGGTGCGACCCATGATGGAATCGGCGGCTCTGCGGCCTTCGCGATTGGCGATGTTGGCCAACGGCATCAGGGCGGACTCCCCCTCGTCAGCCAGCAGGTCTGACTTCTCTACCGCATCACCTACCGCCCATATACCCGGCGCACTGGTGCGCATCTGCTGATCGACGGCGATGCCGCCGTGTGGGCCTAGCTCCAAGGCGGCACTTTTGGCGAGCTGCACGTCGGGGCGCACCCCGATGCTGAACAGGACCAAATCGGCTGGCAGTACCGTGCCATCGCTGAGTGTCACCGTCTCGTCGCCGATTTCCGCTACAGAGGTGCCGAGCTTAACGCTCACGCCATTGTCGTTGAGTTCGGCCAGAATCGGCTCGGCCATTTCCGGATCCAATGGCGCCAGCACTTGCCGACCGAGTTCCACGATCGTGACTGAGCGGTTGGCTGCCGCTAGGTTCTCAGCGGCCTCTAGTCCGATGAATCCTGCGCCCACAATCACAACGTCACTGGCTTCAGCCTCGCGAGCCAACATCTGATCGAGGTCCTCGATGTTCCGGAGCACAAGGCCCCGTTCTCGGCCTGGAATCGGCGGGACAATCGGCGTTGCCCCAGGGGAGAGGACCATGGCGTCGTAGTCCAAGTCGTACAGGGCACCGCTGCGCAGGTTGCGTGCGGTCACGCGCTTGTTCTCCGCGTCAATTCCTACGACTTCGTGCTGCACGCGCACATCCAAGCGAAACCGCTGCCACAAGGACTCGGGGGTCTGCAGAAGTAAGGACTCTCGATCCGAGATCGTTCCCGACAAGTGATAGGGCAGTCCGCAGTTTGCAAAGGACACGTGACCGCTGCGCTCGAGGACAATGATGTGGGCGGTTTCGTTCAGACGCCGCAAGCGCGCGGCCGCAGAAGCACCGCCGGCAACGCCTCCGACGATCACGATGGTCTGCGGGGGGTCTGAGATCCCATGAGCGGCTGGGGCTGACTGCGTCATCTTGCTCCTTAGGCTACCTATACCCCTAGGGGTATAAAGAATTCGACGGGTGGGCGCTGGTTGGTGGTGATTCGTGAATTGTCCGGCCCGGGGCTAGGGATAGCTGGCCCCACAGGCCTGCCTGTTGTTATGACAA
>JAHZKU010000242.1 GCA_022600255.1 Actinomycetes bacterium
CCACAAGTTCTCGGGGGTTATGGAAGAAGTCATCTTCGGGATAGTCACCGTCGATATACATCGTGGGAATTCCACCCCCACCCGTGCAAACGACCACAGCACCAGTACTCAACAGCAACTTGATCGAGGGGACCTGGAAGATGTGTTTGGGCGCCGGACTAGGCACCACTCGGCGCCAGTATTCGCCGTCGGGTTTCACGGCCCAGCCTTTGCTCAGGGCGAGTTCCTTGGCCTCGGCCTCGGCATACACCGGGCCGACGAACTTGGTTGGGTTTAACATGGCCGGATCATCGGGATCAACTTCGATCATGGTCAGGATCGTGGTGATGGGTTTCTCATAGGGGACGAGGTTGCCGATCTCCTGTTCGATGAAGTACCCAATCATTCCTTCGGTCTGGGCGCCCAGCACATCAAAGGGGTAGTGCGAGACATCGTCGTAGGACGACGCTTGCAGGGCCAGTAGCCCGACTTGTGGTCCGTTTCCGTGAGAGATGACGAGCTCGTGCTCCAGGGCGACCGGGGCAAGCGCCCGGCATGCGATCCGGACATTCTGGCGCTGGCTGGCGACGGTCATCGCTTCACCGCGTTTGTGTAGTGCGTTACCACCTAATGCCACGACGACTCGCATTTGCGCCTCCACCAGTTGTTTGAAGAAAGGCTGACACACTGCGGGCTTGTGCAGAGGGTGAACGGAGATTCCCATGATCGGCCGTGGTGCAGAAGGTCTGGACGACAGTCTGGTGCGAGCCGCAGAGTCGACGGGCCGTGCCTGGCTAGACTGAGGGGGTGGGTGCGCAGGTTCTTGGGGTGGACGGCACCAGCCGGGGCTGGGTGGCGGCGGTGCTGCCGCGGCCGCACTTGATCCACGTTGGTCAGTTGTCAGAGTTGCCTCGGGCAGCTGCCATTGGCATCGATATCCCATTGGGATTCCCAGGGCCGGGGGAGCGTCGCCCCGCTGAAGTCGCTGCGCTTGAGCGACTCGGTTCGCGACGCTCAAGCCTGTTTCCCACGCCGGTGCGATCTGTTTATGACGCAACGGACTACACCCACGCGTGCCACATTTCCCGCGAGGCGAGTGGTCGCGCGATTTCTCGGCAGACTTGGTCGCTGCGAAACAAGGTTCTGGAAGCGGAGCAGACCCTAGCCGGACAGCCAGTCATCGAAGTGCACCCTGAGACGGTGTTCGCCACGATTGCGGGCGCACCGGCTGAGTTCCCCAAACCCTCTTGGGACGGCTTGGTAGAGCGATCGAACCTGCTGACTTCGGTGGGGCTTACTCCGAGTGTCTTCACTGGCTGCGCCGGGGCGGCAAAACCAGACGATGTTGTGGACGCAATTGCGGCCGCTTGGGTCGCCTCCCGGTGGCTCGCCGGCGAAGCAGAAGCGCTGGGTGCCGCGAGTGGCCAAGATTGTCCCATTTGGACATAGGCGCCGTGGCCAGGCAGCGAGTCGACTTGTCTGGCCCAGGCCGGGGGTAGGGAGCGTATCTTAAGCAGGGCGAACCGGCTACCAACAAAGGCGGGATGATGGATCGACGTTCCTTGCTGCGGGGCGGCCTAGTGTTGGGCGCTAGCGCTGGAGCGGGGGGATTGGTATTCGCATGCAGCGCAGAGGATTCCCAACCCGTCCCGGGAGATTCGGTGGACACCGATGTGATCGTGATCGGCGCTGGGATGGCCGGACTCACCGCTGCAAACGCCTTGTCCACCGCAGGCCGGGCGGTGACCGTGCTGGAGGCACGAGATCGGATTGGCGGGCGGACATACACAGTCGAGGCCGCGGGAGTTCCAGTCGACATGGGCGCGTCCTGGATTCATACACCCCGAGGGAATCCGCTGACGTGTCTGGCCAATCAGGTGGGTGTGCAGGTGCGTCGCGATCCGGACGAACCCATCGCAGTCTACGAAGCCCTGCAGCGGCAGGCCCTGCTGTCGGCATCCCAGGTCGCCGATCTTGACACGGCTTTCAGCGCCTTCGACGAGGCCGCCGAATCGCTGAACCGAGAACTGGGGCCAGCGGCGTCGATCGCCGATGGCATCTTACGCTTCACGCGAGACGAGATTCGGGCGCGAGATCGGGCGGTTGTGACTGCCTATCTCGACCTCACTGTGGGCTCACTGGACTACGCCTTGGTGCCAGCGGCGCTAGGACTGGCTTCGCAACTGAGCTACGACGAACGTTTGGGAGGTGTGGACGCGATTCCCGTGGGAGGTTATGGCCAGTTGGTCGCGGCATTGGCGCAGCCGTTGCAGGTGCGACTCGGTGAGGTTGTCAGCGCCGTAGAGGTGGCCGATTCTGGGGTGCGGGTGAGGACGACCTCGGGGTCTTGGCGGGCCAGCAGCGTGATCGTGACCGTTCCGCTGGGGGTCTTGCAGAGTGAGGACATCGTATTTGATCCGCCCCTTCCTGAGGAGAAGCGAGCGGCGATGGCCCGGTTGCGAATGGGAAATCTGGAGAAGGTGATTCTGCGTTATGAAACGGCTTGGTGGCGCGCGAATCAAGACCGGTTGAACCTGTTCGAGATCTCGCAGGAGCAGAGTTACCCGGCTTTCGTAGACTTGGGTCCAGAGGTTGCCCCCACCTTGATGGGTATCTACGGCGGCGACTTTGCGGCCCAGAATGTGAGCCGCGGGGACGATGCGACCGTGGTGGCGGGGGTCAACGCGGTGTTGCGCCGGATTACCCAGACCGAGCCACCGGCTCCGATTGCCGTGCTGCGCAGTGACTGGACCAACGACCCCTATTCGCGTGGCTCCTACGCGAATCTGATTCCAGGGGCGACCGCAGCGGATATGGCCGAGATGGGGGAGCCCATTGGAGAGCGGGTGCTGTTTGCAGGCGAAGCGACCGTGCCGGTCAACTACCAGACCGTGCACGGCGCCTATTTGTCGGGGTTGCGAGAGGCGGGTCGGATCCTCGGTCGTGAGGATCTGGTGTTGAGTACCGGGACAGCCCCGCTGGTTGGTTGTGCTGCAGGCTAACCGGCGAACCGAACGGCAGGTGGTCCAGTGACACCGGGCCGAGCAACGAAGAGGCTGCCAGCCAAGGGCTGCTCGTTGCGCTGGGACGCTGTCAGATCAAACCAGGATGTCGTGATGTATAGGTCACCTCGATCGGCCCCACCAAAAGCGACCGAGGTTGGATTGGTGACAGGCAGCGTGACTTGGCCGTCCAGTTGCCCGTCGGGGTCATATCGGCGGACCGCGGATTCCCGGCCCACCGCAACCCAGAGATAGCCATCGTCATCCACGGTCATCCCATCTGGCCAGCCACCACTATCGGTGAGATCCACGAACACATTCCGGTCGCCGATTGCACCAGAAGCTACCGTGTAGTCGTAGACAAGGATCTGGCCTTGGCCGGTGTCGGCCAAGTACATCCGACCCCGCTCGGGGTCGAAAGCCGGACCATTGACGATGGTCAGATCCTTGGCGGCCTGGCGCACGATGCCGGTCGCTTCCAGCAGGTACAACCCGGCTGACCCGGGCCGGCGGTCATAGGCCATGGACCCAGTCCACAGTCGGCCGAAGGGATCACATTTGGCGTCGTTGAGGCGATTCCCGACAATCCCGGCCTCCACCTCAGCCAGTGGCTGCGCATCCCCTGTGGCCGGGCTGAACAGCGCAAACCCATTGGGCAAGGCGATGACGGGATCACCTTGCTGATTCAAGGCCACGGCTCCGACATCCTGGCCGGTGTCCCAAGAGCAGTCCTGCCCCGACGCCGGGTTGAACACGTGCAGTCGATGGCCGGTGATATCCACCCACCACAGCCGGGACGTGGCCGCATCCCAAATGGGGCCTTCCGCGTGTTCCGCGCGGCAAGCAAGGATCAGCTCGGCCTGCACGTCGTCCGGATTTCTGCCGTCCCAATCTCGGGCGAGTCCTGAAGTTTCGCGATCATCGCGTCCCGGCTGGGCTGTAGTACTGATCGTCCTCTTGGATGTCCGTCGTAATACTACTGATCAGCGCCTCCTTGTTTTGCGTGCCGAGATCGCACAGGATGTCCTGTCGTTGCTCGAAAGTCGAATCCATGTACCAAAAGTTCAGAGCAGCAGCAGCGGGATTGTAGAGTTTCCTAGCCCACTTATGCTTCAAAACAAACTTCGTCGGGTGTTGGGCTACGTTGACAAACTTTTCCTTGTAGATTTTCCGTTTCGGAAACCACAGCCGGATAACACTCTGAGATTTTTTGTTGGTGCAGACGGGCCAGTATCGCTCTGCATCCAACATGAATTCTTTTCGTTGCAGTTTGTCCTTGGTTTTTTGGTAGTTGAAGAACGTATCAGCGGGTGGGAACGAGAC
>JAHZKU010000243.1 GCA_022600255.1 Actinomycetes bacterium
ACATCGAACTGGCAAACTAATCTGCATGGCAGAAGCAGGTTCCCCCACCATCCGGTCATTTGTGGCGCTGGGCGACTCCTTCACCGAGGGACTCGACGACCTGCGGCCGGATGGCACCTTCCGGGGATGGGCTGACCTGCTGGCCGGGGAATTGGCCGCCGCACTGCCTGAACCGACCCACTTCCGCTACGCCAATCTGGCCGTGCGGGGCAAGAAGATGCCTCAGATCGTGGATGAACAAGTGCCTAGGGCGCTATCCCTGCATCCGGACTTGGTCTCGTTCGTCGGCGGCGTTAATGATGTCCTGCGGCCCACATTCAGCATCGAGGAGTTCACCGAACAACTCAATACGTCGGTCGCAGCGTTCCGGGCCGCCGGAATCGAAGTCCTGCTCCTGATCGGCGCCAATCCGGCAGCCAGCGCGAATCGGATGATCGGCATGATGTCCGGGCGCCTGAGCGCGCTGAACGCCGCCGTCGCCGCTGCGGCCCAGGAACACGACTGCTTCGCCGCCGACCTGACCCATGTCTCGCTCTTTGAGGATTCCCGACTCTGGGCCGCCGACCGATTGCACTTGTCGACGCTCGGACACCTGCGGATTTCGGGGGCGTTTGGGCAGGCCTTGGGGTTGAATGATGACGCCTGGCAAGAACCCCTCCCCAGCTGCGGATCTCCGTCCCTACCCGAACGGGCCACAAACAACGCAGTGTGGGTCGGCAAATACTTGGCTCCGTGGTTTGCCCGCCGGTTGATGGGCCGCTCCTCCGGTGATGGGCGTGTGGCCAAACTGCCCCAGTTCACCCAGATCACACCTGAGTCGTCGGCTGTCCCTAGCGGCTAGGAGCGCCCCAGGCGTGACGGCACGGAAGCCTAGGACCGGAGAACGCTCAATCGCATGATTGGGTCGCCCGCCACGCCGAGGCCGCTGCTTGCAGCCGTTCTCGCCGCGTCGGGGCCATTCGGTCCAGATTACCGAGCATGGCCGCTGTGCGCGGATTCTTGGCAAACAGCGGCCGGTTGTCGGCCACAAACGACCAATAAAGACCGTCCCACGCGTCGCACCAATCACCGGCGGGATACCTACTCATCTTGCGAATGTAGTTAGAGCCCGCCACGTAGGGCTTCGTCGTCATCAAGCCACCATCAGCAAACTGGGACATGCCGTAGACGTTCGGAACCATGACCCAGTCGTACGCATCCAGAAACTGCGCCATGAACCATCGATACACCTCGTCAGGGTTGGTCCTGATCAGGCACATGATGTTGCCCAGCACCATGAGCCGCTCGATGTGGTGGGCGTATCCGTTCGTGGTGAGCTTTTTCAGTACGTCATCCACTGGTGGGAGTCCGGTGTCGTTACCCCAAATCGAGGCCGGTAGCGGTTGATCGTGCTGCAGCACGTTAGCGGTGCGCTGCTGGGTCCCGAACTCCACATAGACCGCCCGGACGTACTCCCGCCACCCAATAACCTGTCGTAGAAAACCCTCCAGGCTGGCAATGGGGGCGGTGCTTCGGGCATCCCGCTCCATCACGGCGTCGATCACCTGAGTTGGGGTCAGCAAGCCGAGGTTCAAGAGCACCGAGAGACCGCTGTGTTGCAGGAGTGGAGCCGACCCGTCCAACGCATCCTCGTAGGGGCCAAAGTCATCAAACCGATGTTCCAGGAAGTCCGCCAGCCACAAGCGGGCCTCCGAATGATTGGTCGGCCACCAGAAGTCGGCGGTGCTGCCGGGGTTGTCGGGGAATCGCGAGTCAACCCATTCCTGTGCGGCTCGGACCTGAGGATCTGCGCCGAACCGAACGAATGCGGGTGGCTGATAGTCCCGAGGGAGCTTCCGGCGATTCTCGGTGTCGAAACTCCAGCGTCCACCCAGCGGGCCGCCGTCCCCGTCCAACAATAGCCCCAACTGTTGACGCTGATGGCGGTAGAACGTCGCCATTCGTGGGGGCCGATCTCGATCACCGAACTGACGCTGCACCTCATCGCGCGACAGCAGCCAGCCGGGGCTGCTGAGGATCTCGAAGTCGACCTTGGGGAACTGCTCCGCCTGGGCGTGCAGGCGTCGCTCCACTAGGTAATCGCAGGGGTCAAACACCACCACGCGATCCGACTCGGCAAAGACCTCCGAGACGCCTTCAGTCGAAGCCTGGTCCACGTCGAAACAGAAGTAGTCCACGCGGGTGGGCGAAGTCCGTCGGAGTTCGGCTGCGTACCGCTGCATGCTGGCGCGGTGCAGAACGAGCTTCTGCTTGTGGAAAGGCAATGGGTAGCGCTCGTCGGTACCGAAGAAGAGTGGGTCTTCCAGGAGGACGGTGCGGTCGCGCTCGGGCAACTGGGCTGGCTCGAAGAGTTGGTGCGGATACAACAGCAGGGTTACGCCCGTCACCAGACCAGGCTAGCGAATCGGCCCGTCGGAGCGGGCCATAACTGATGCGCAGCACCTCATCCCCGACTCTGTCAGCCGCCTTCTCTTGGCCGAGCCCTCGTTGAGGGAGCGCTATGGGACGCGGCAGAACACTAGATCGCGAGGCAACGGCAGACTGGTCGAGACCTACTCCACAGCCCTGAGTATGGGGATGGCGTGAGTCGTGAGCCCGCGCCGGACAGCAGCGCCAAGACGGGTTGATGCCGCTGCCTTACAGACGTCAATTCCCTGATCACGCGACGGAGTGTCAACATCAGGCGAAGTACTTCAGCTACAGAGCGCGCCCGGAGAGATTCGAACTCCCAACCTTCTGATCCGTAGTCAGATGCTCTATCCGTTGAGCTACGGGCGCTGATTAACCTGCATCAGTGTACCCAGCCAAGGTCGTCAGCAGCAAAGCGACGACCTGTTCTGGTGAGGAGCCACTCGGACTCGGGGCGTGGGAAACACGGCGGCGGGGATAGCCAAGCACTCGAATCCGATGGCATTGGCTGGCCGCCACATGATGACCCCCGTTCAGGAGCGGCCTCAAGAGCGCTCGGGTGCGAGTAAAGGACCGCACACCAGAACGCGGTTACCCCTGTTGCACGACAGCGTCGGCCTGCGCAGACAACCGTTGGGCCTGAATCCGAGCACCCGCTTCGGTTCGGCGCTTAGGTTGGGCCCGACCCGCCGACGGACGCCGCGACCCGGTGACCAGTCCTACCCGATCGCCCCCGGTACCGTCGGTCACGGGAGCGCTAGCGCTGCGTCCACAAGTTCTGGGCTTCGCGACTCCCCAACCAGGAACCTGCGACTGAATGGGCCTGGTCCGCAAGACCAGCGCAGGGTCAGGGTTCCCGACGCTACCGTGGTCGTACGGGGACAGACGAAGGTAGCAAAGATGCAGATAGATGCGACCCTATTCGCCACCCTGGCCGATGCAGTAAACGGTGGGGTGCATCAGCCCGGCAGCGTTGAGTACGCCACAAGAATGAGCAGCATCATCATGGCGGACTCGGCTATGCGGCAGCCAGCGGTGATCGTGACGCCGGAGGACGAAAACGACATTGCCGCAGTGTTGAAGCTGGCTGCTCAGGCCGGTGTTGCAGTGGTAGTGCGTGGCGGCAGCCACAGCGCCTTCTGCACGGCCGACGACGCAATCCTGATTGACACATCGGTGCATATGAAGACCGCCGAAGTCATGGGCGAACGCGTCCGAGTTGGTGCCGGCGCCACGATGGGCGCCATCCTGGCTGCCCTCGCCCCTGTGGACCGCGTGATCCCGATCGGTGCCGCACCGAGCCCGGGAATGGGGCTGGCGCTGCAGGGCGGAGTTGGCGAAATCGGGCGACACTTCGGGCTCACCCTGGATCATCTTGTCAGCGCCCGCGTGGTCCTGACCTCTGGGGAGGTTGTTGTGGTCGATGACACCTCCGTTGGGGAGCTAGCCGACCTTTGGTGGGCCCTCCGGGGCGCGGGACCCAACTTCGGTGTCGTTACCCAGGCGGATTTTCGCACACATCTCTTACCGCAGATCACCACGAATCGGTTTGTGCTGGACGTCCCTGACTTGGCGCCCTTCTTGGCCATGGCGCGCATCTTGCCCAGGACTGTTTCCATGTCCATGCTGCTGAACGGAGATCCGACTGGGGAGCCGCGCCTGCTCATCATGCTGATGAACTCCGGCGCGCCACGTGAGGTCTTCCAGGATCACGTGACCCAAGTCCAGCACCTCATCACGCAAGCCGGGGCCACACTACACTTCGGCGTCCAAGAGGTGGGGCCCTACCAAGATCAACCCCCGTTTGCGGCCACCGATAGTGCCGGGAACACGCCGCCACCCGAAGCGGACGATGCGCCGATTTCCGAGCGCGTCTTTCCCTATTCCAGATCGGGATTCCTCCCGGCCGATGCCGATCTTGCCACGGTTGCGGTGCTGCTCGGCCAGGCCTTCGCCGCCGCCCCGAATCCGATGTGTCGAATCGACATTCAGCACATCGGTGGGGCCGTGGGCGACGTGGAGTCCAACGAAACCGCGTTCTGGAACCGGGATGCTGAATGGAGCGTGACCATCACAGGGGCGTGGTTTGGCCCCGACTCCCAACGAGAGGCCTGCACCGATTGGGCAGATGAGACTGCGGCAGCGCTGCGCCCGCACTTCCACGGCGGCTACGTGGTTGAGGCCCGACCCGATCACCCGAGCATGGCCGAACAGGTGCGCAGCGCATTCGGCGAAAACTTGCCGCGACTACAAGCCCTCAAGCGTCAGTTCGACCCCACGAACACCTTGCGCGGCTACTACGTGTTGTGACAAGTGGGCCACCGGACTAACGATCAGGCCGTCGCGCGGGCCCCGCTTTGTCCTCCGTGTTTTTGCCGTTTCTGCCGCTACCACCGGGGATACCGCCCTGTTCTTCCTGACGTCGCCATGACCGGTCACCCGGGGATCCTCACCTGTCCTTGGCTGCCTGTGGCAATTCCTCATCCGGGGCTGAGGTCGCTCAGCACGTCAACGCTAAATCGCGCGGCCGTGGACGATCACACCCCGCGTCGATTGCGAAGACCACAGACTTGGCGAAGTCGACCGGAAGGTCGGACTCAGCCGAGCCCGCCATCTGGCACCACGTTGGTGGATGATTTGGAGACCGGAATCCCCGAGATTTTCTTACCCTGCTTGCCGAGCATCTTGGCGTATTGCTGCTGCCCAATAGCGTTGGGATGCAGCGCTGCCCCTGGGTTGCCGGGGTTGTTGGCCGGGTTTAGCACCGTCGCAAGCCCGTATTCCCAGGGTTCTGGGGCACACAGACCCGAGCCACGGGACGCTTCATACATCTGATCGGCGACGGTCCACCCGTAGCGCTGGCCGTTTCGCTCGATAAGAGGCAGGATTCCGTCACCTTGCGGGGTGATCGTGGCCGGACTCGGGGTCTGCAACGGTGGGCTGTACTGGGTCGGCAGCGTGATCGTCTCGCCGGACTTGCCCAAGTACATCTGCTCGAGAGCCCAGGTGTTGTCAATCTGGTTCATGGGGGACTCCCCATTGGTTAACGAACAGGGAGCCAACGCACCGTTCTCTTTGGTGGTTGTCAGGTCGGGATACATGGCGTGGATGACACTCTTGTTCTTTTTGACCGTGATTGGAGTGGTCTTGGTCGGCTTGTCCGCGATGACATTGTTGTCCAACTTGTTCGTTTTGCAGGCCTTCCCGCCGCTGTCACCGGAGGATTTGAGGCACCGCGACATCTTCGTGTAGGACTTCTTCAGCCGTACCAAGTTGGCATCGGTGATCTGCCACAGCGCCTGCGTACCCGTGGCATCAAAGAAGGGCACCTCGGAGTAGCAGTTCTTACCCTGGAGGCCATCCTCGATCTTGCAGGCCACCGCGACGGTTCCCAAGCCTGCGTCATTACCGCCCACACTCAGATAAAGCGCGTCCAAGGCGGCTCCGCGGGTAACTCCGTTCACCTGCTCAACTTGGGCTGGCTGGTTCGTCGTTGGTGGCGCGCCGCCGTCAAACGGAATTTGACGCTGAGGGTACAGAATCCCCCCAGAGGGGTATTTCCCGTTCAAGGTTTGGATGAAGCCTTCGCGCACCTCGGCACCGCCGCAGGCCACGTCCACCAGCGTGACGTTGCTGCGCTTGTCGGCGCTTTCCAATGCCTGGGCCCCGCGCACAAACCCACCCCAACGGCTGCGGTTGCATGGGCCGAAGTCCCACCCAACCTGGCGGGGGGTGGTTTTGATATCAGGATTGGTGAATGGGGGGATGCTCACACCGGAGGCATACGAATCACCCATGATCGCCATCAGCACGTTCTTCACTCGAATGTGCGAGGCCACAGTCTCGCTGCGCCCCTTGGCATCAGTGACCTGCAACTCCAACGCGTGCCGCCCCTCAGGGAGTTTCACGGACTTCTTCTTGGCGCAGTTCAGGTTCTTGCGGCGGTAGGTCTTGCCGTCTGCGGTGATCTTCCAGTCACACTTCAGCTTGCCTTTCCCAGAACTCTTCGACGCATCCAGCTTCACCTGGAACTTTCCGTTCTTCGGAAACTTGCCGTAGACCGCGTTGCCGGCCGCTTTGTATCGACTGAGTTGTTTGAGCGGCTTGTCGGTGATGCCATCAGGGCCTTTGATGTAGCTCCCACCTTGGAAGTAGTCCGGCGAGTTTGGGTCTTGGGTTGGGACAAAGGTTTTCTTGTCCTTCATAAAGGTGGGCATGGTCCAATCCCACGTAGCCTTCACCTTGTTGCTCTTCTTGGCTTGTTGCCGCACCGATCCTGCTGCGTCCGGGGCTGGGTCCTCAGATTCCGCGGACGCCAAGCCTGGTGCCGCGACCACGGTGGAGAGGGCCAGCAGCCCAGCCAGTGATCCGCTGATGGTCCGTCTCATAGCCGTGGGCCTCCGTCAGATTGCGCAGCGAGTGGCTCGAACCTATCTCAGGGAAAGCGGCGTTTGCATGACGAATGAGGACCTGCTGCCAAGCCCAGGTTGTTCGTGGGATGAGAACACGCGCCCGGGAGGGACCGACCGGTGTGCTGGGACTCTGCTGACAGGTTAGGAGCAGCGCGGGTGTCCTCGCGCGTTGACCAAGCTTAGTCGGCTCTAGGCCACGCCTAGACTCCAGTCCCTCGCGACTCCAGCCTTCCGTGGAATGGGGTGCGCTCGATGAACGCCGCACCGGACCGTTAGGGTTTGGGGTCCTCTTGCTCCGGCTGTTGCAGAAGGCGGTCGCGGGCGACCTCACGCTCCGACAGAATCTGCTGAATGACCGCCAGCGGCACATCGGAGTCCTGCGCAAAAGCAGCATGCACCAAGCCGCCGAGGTCAGCGCGGTAGTCGTGGCCGACAGAGCGGAAGACCCCAGACTGGGACTGCGTGGCGTAGGCAACATCAAACATCACCTGTTGCCAGGTGACCAGTGGCATCCAGCGCATCTGGCTAGGGACGTTCCGGCCCCGCGGTGCGACGTCTAGCCACTCCGGTTCGCGTCGCAGTAGGTGCTTGGCGAATCGCGTCACCGGGTCCGCATCATGGTCTAGGAACCATAGCTGCACGTCCCTGGGCAGCGGGTCCGGCAACGCTTGCCACCGGTCAACGTGCACGATATCCGCACTGTCATCCAAGTCGTTGCGAACCGACGTGCCCCCGGGAGTGCCAACAAACAACGCCCGGTCGAGTTCGTGAACCTGTGCCGTCGCCTCGTCGACTAAGGCGGGATCGTGCATCAGGCCCCACTGCGCCGTGAGGGCCCCCAGGCTCTCGCCGTAGCCAAAGATCCGGGGGCGAGAGTCGGCAGGCAGGGTAGCGATTCGTTGCGTGATCCGATCCAACAGCAAGCGGAAGGACTCGGCAGCGGCGCCGCGCACACCGAACGAGAACATCGACGGAAGCAGGCCGTACTGAATCACGACAGAGGCGCAGTCACCCTTTCGGAATAACTCCAGCGCCTCCACGGGCACCGAGTTGGCGTAACCCGAGCCCGAAGGGGACACGATCAGGATTGCTGATCGGGCGAAACCGCCTAAGCTCTCTAGCTCCGCAACCGCTAGCTCAACCTGTGCCTCGATACTGTCGGCGCTGCGAATACCCACAAAGGCCCGCACCGGTTCTACGGCCCCATCGGCGCCAAGGGCGGCATCGATTTCGGCCGCACTAATCCGCCAGTTCACAAACCGTCGACCTTCTCGAGCCAAGGTGTCATAGCTGATCTGTGAGGCGGGCCCCCCGGAAACATAGGCGTCGTCCGGTGGATCTGTCAGCGCATGGTCTGGCGCATCGTTGTCCGCCGCCAATCGCGCAAAGACTACCCGTTTGGCAGCCACGGTGAACACGGAGAATGCAGCCGCTGTCCCAGTGGCGCTGACCAAGGTCCAGCCCACCCTACCTCCCGGCAGTCGCCGAGATAAGAAAGTTCCACAGCCGCCAATGAAACTGCCGATCCCGTAGCCTAGCGATGCCACCACGATTGCGGTCCCTAACCCAATCCCGGCAGCGACCTCTGGTTTCTGCTCTGTGGTGCCCCACTCGTGATAGTTGTCCACCTGGGCACGACGGAAGGCACGGGCACGCAGGCCGCCACCGGCGGCAGCCGTCGCCAAGGCGCTTGCCGCGACGGACGCTCGCTTGGCGGTTTCTGGTAAGTCGGCATCCGAACCACCACGAAACCGGGACCAGCCCGCCCCAACCAGTGCGCCCGTGGCTGAGCCGAGCACGGCACCTGTCGTGGCGACCAATGCGGTCACGAGACCCTGGTGCAGGGTGGAGCGTGGCACCAAGGTGGGTTGAAAGGACTCGCCAGCGCCCACCAAGGCGCCAACGGCCCCGCCAAGGGCTGCGGCTGAACGAGTACTCACGCGGCTATTGTGGCGCAATCGCGTTGCCGATGTGGCCCGCAAGGAAGGACTGCGATCGAGTCCGCCCGGGGGCGAACGCCGGGCCGCGCTCGTCAGGTACCCTATTTGGAGTCCACCTGAGTCCTGCAGGCTAGTTGGATGTGGAGGCGTCGCATAGTGGCCTAGTGCGCCCGCCTGCTAAGCGGGTTGGGGATTCATACCCCCTCGAGGGTTCGAATCCCTCCGCCTCCGCCACGTTAAGGTCTAGAGAATCCCATACATCTGAACCCAGGTGTATGGGACCAGACGCCTGGTTTATCTGGCGCGATAGCCACCGCGCATCCGATCGTGCCAGTTTCAGGCATGCTTGGCTGGCTGGTGACCAAGATTTCAAGACGCAACGCAAATCTCTTGCCGCTCAAAGGAAATCCTTGGCAAGACCAGCGACCGTGCTGCCGCCACACTTCGCGCCAGGCTAGCGTCGGCGTCAATCGTCTCCACTAGCACCGGTCTGCGCTTGAACTTGGGTCGGTTGTATCGAAAGCGGTGCAGCGGCGGACTCAGGCGTGGTCTGGTTGCCACGGACGGCCAGCACTGTCAGGATTCCCGGAATCACCAGCGCGATGGCTAGCGTCAGAATGACTTTTCGGATTCCGGTGGCGGCTCCCTCTAGGTCACCGGACTCGACCATCTTCTTTGCGGCGTTGTCCACCCGAATCGCGTTGACAATAACCACAACACCAATCACACATGCCAGGATGGCCAACCACCAGAGCACTAGGCCGACCGCGGTGAACTCGTGATTACCGCCAAGGACGTTTACTCCGAGCGCGATGGCGATGATGATCAGCAGGCCAATCCCGACCGCGGCACCAGGTCGCATGTCGCGCGTGCGGAAGTTCTCGGTGGCCGCCTCATCTGAAATCTGCGGGGGACGCTCAGCCGGTGCGTTGGAATGGCGGCGACCGTAGAACATGTAGATTGCCACCCCAACCAGCATCCACGCCGTGAACACGAGCCACGTGATGAGCTGCAGAGACAAGATCAGATACACACACATGATCACCCCAATAATGGGGAACAGCGGCATCAGCGGAACTCGGAAGGTTCGCTCAAGTTCGGGGCGCGCTCGCCAGAGCGCCACCACCCCGAAGTTCACGAGTGCAAACGCGAACAAGGTACCGATACTGGTCGCTTCGGCGAGTTGCCCAAGCGGAATGAATGCGGCCAAGATGACGATGGCCCCGGTGACGATCAGGGTGTTTGCGACCGGCGTTTGTGTCCGAGGATTCACCTTGGTGAAGATCTTGGGCAACAACCCGTCTCGCCCCATGGCAAACAGGATTCGGGTCTGGCCGTACATCACGACTAGGACCACACTGAAGATCGAGATCACTGCGCCTAGCGCGATCAGTGCAGGGGCCCACGATGAACCCGTGACATCAGCGGCAATTCCCGCCAAGACCGCCTCCGCGCCGGCGTCCTCGAACTGCTCCCAGGGCCGAGCCCCGATGGCCGCCAGCGTCACCAGAACATAAAGGATCGTCACAATGATGAGCGAGAAAATGATGGCGCGCGGCAAGTCCCGTTTTGCGTTCTTCGCTTCCTCGCCAGCGGTCGAGGCGGCATCGAAACCGATATAGGAGAAGAACACTTGCCCGGCGGCCGCACTCACCCCGGCAAAGCCCAGCGGCATGAACGGCTCAAGATTGCTGGGGTCAAACGCGGTGAAGGCGATGAGACAGAAGAACAGCAGGATGCCGATCTTCAGGAAAACCATGATGGTGTTCGCGGTGGCAGACTCGCTAGCGCCCCGCAGCAGCAGGAACATGCACAGCACCACCACCACAACGGCGGGCACGTTGAAGACACCCACCTCGGTGCACTCTGCCGGGAACGAGGCCAAGTCCGCGCCTGTTGCCGTAACGCCATCGCAGGCAGGATCTCCCGCAGCCCCGGGCGATACGGTGTACTGGCCAGGTGCGTTGGCGATGGCGCCAGGAATCCTAATCCCAAATGTGGCGAGGAATTCGTTAAGATACTGCCCCCAGCCCACCGCGACAGCCGCCACCGAGACCCCATACTCCAGCATCAGGCACCAGCCAACGATCCAAGCGATCGCTTCGCCCAGCGTGGCGTAAGTGTAGGAATAGGAGGAACCCGATACCGGGATCGAACCGGCGAGCTCTGCGTATGAGAACGCCGAGAAGGCGCATGTGACGGCGGCCAGGACAAAAGCCAGCAGCACGGCCGGGCCAGCTTTTGGCACGGCTTCACCCAGGATGACAAAGATGCCAGTGCCCACAATGGAGCCGACGCTGAAGAAGGTTAGGGCCAAAAGGCCCATCGTGCGCTTGAGACCGCTGGATTCTGCTTCTTTATCCAGCTTGTCCGCAGGCTGGATACGGGCGAATTGCTGGCCTAGTGAAAGCTTCGAAGACACCGTAACCTCCTTTTCCACCTATCGACTCGCGGGTAACGCTACCGTAGCCATGCGACCTATCCCTCCTGAAAGAAGAATCCGGGACAAAGATGCGAATAGTAATCGGGGTGACCCCTGACGACTCAGGTTCGGACGCGCTGGCCATTGGCGCGATGTTGTGCACGTCTTTCGGTGCGGAACCAGTACTCGCCCACATCTATCCAGCCGCATATGAGTACGTCTCGCAAGGGCATGTCGACGCGGAATGGCAGCGCTATCTGCGGGAACAAGCCGAAGCGCTCGTCGCTGAGGCCGCCGAAGAAATCTCCGAATCGCACGGCTTTGAGGCCGTGGCCACCACTGTTCACGGCCACCGCAGCAGCGGAAAGGGCCTGATCGAGGTGGCGCAAGCGACGGGGGCGGACGTGATCGCGATCGGGAGCGCGCCAGGCGCATCCAACGGCCGCTTCCAAATCGGGTCGACCGCCGATCAGCTGCTGCACGGCTCCCACGTTCCAGTAGCGATGGCGCCAGCCTCACTCCGCCGGTCCGCCGAACCGAAGTTCTCCCGAATCCTGGCGGCCTTTCAGAACACCCACGAGGCCCAGAACGCCGCGATGGAAGCCGCAAGGATGGCGCAGCGGGCGGAGCTGCCACTGCAACTCATCACCGTCCTACAGAAACACCGGATTTACGGCAGCGCACTTGGTCGCTCCGCCGAGAGCGCCGTGATTGAGGAACAGACTCAACAGACACAGGAGAACCAAGCGGCGGTGATCGCCAAGTTGCCAGCTGAACTGGATGTCTCCGCCAGAATCGCGGTCGGCGACACCATCGCCACGGCGCTAGGACAGTTGTCGTTCGATAGCAATGAGTTGTTGGTCTTGGCCTCCTCACGCGGTGGTGCGGTGCGGCGCGTGTTCCTGGGTGACGTGACATACAAGCTGATCCGCTCGGCGCCAGTTCCCATGGTTGTGCTACCGCGACGTACTTAGATCCACCAACCAAAGAGTCCTGCATCACTGGCCAGCAGGCCCTAGCGTGGAGTCAATAACCCATCCTTTGGAGTGAACATGGCCAGTCGTACGTATGCCCTGACGGAGATCGTTGGAACCAGTCCAGATGGGATCGACCAGGCGATCCACAACGGGATTGCGCGTGCGCAGAAGACTGTGCGCCACGTGGATTGGTTTGAGGTCTCCCAGATTCGCGGCTACGTCAGCGACGACGGCACCGACCACTTCCAAGTCACCATGAAGTTGGGCTACCGCCTCGAAGACAAGTAGGTTCTACTGCGGTCGCACCTCGGCAGCAACCACGTGCGCAGCCGCCTGTCGCCGCTCGCCATTCGCGAGCCTCCGCAGAGACGAGTCGGCCTTGGCGTGCCCGGAGGATTAGTCCTCGGCTGGCGTGGGTTCACCCACAGGCTGACCGATCTCGGCGAGCATCGCTAGAAAATCCGGGGTATCCACGTCGTAAGGCTTACCACCAGCGATCCGGGGAAACTCGATTGCACGCAGCTTGTTGTTTTTGTCCTCGTCATGGCCGATGACCCCGCCTTCGCGGCGCATCGCCGAGTCAACAGCGAGGTCGGTGCAGGATTTGATGAGCTCGAAGTCCGCCACGTTGGAGGGCGCCGAGCGAGAAAAGTAACCGCTTTTGAAGACCTGGGTCTTCTCGGCCGCAATCATCTTGCTGAACTGATCTCCGAACCACTTGCCCGGATTCACCTTATCTAGGCGCACGTGCCCAAACGCATCTCTGGGGACTTCCTCACCGTTGGCTTCCATCTCAGCCACGATGCCAGCAACGCCAGCCCCTTCCGACAGGAAGATGTTCACGTTGCCGACTTCGTCCATGATGGCCTTGAGTCGTGCGGCCTCTTCGGCGATGTCCACCCCGAGTTCTGGAATAAATACGGCATGAACGTCCCACTTTCGCTTGTCCAAACCAATATCGGGCACCCAGGTGCGCTGGTCCAACCAGTGACGATACTCCAGCGCGGTTTCCGCGGTGAGCCAACCGCAGTTACGACCCATCACCTCGTGGATGATCAGCGAACGCGGGTTTGCGCTGTGCTCAGCGATCACATTCTGAGCAAATCGAGATCCCTGCTCGGCCGCCGTCCAGGCACCCAGCGACTGTTTGATCGGGTAGACGTCGTTGTCGATGGTTTTGGGAAGCCCAACCACGGTTAACTCGTAGTTGTTGTCGGCCAGAAACGCCGCCAGATCAGCCGCCGTGGTGTTGGTGTCGTCACCCC
>JAHZKU010000244.1 GCA_022600255.1 Actinomycetes bacterium
CAACCGTCTTGCCTCAAATTCCCTCCTAGAGGGTTTGGTTTTTGCGGACCGGATTGCCAAGGCCCTAGCCGCGGGCCTGCCGCCGCGCCGCGACGCTGCGGCCCCCAGAGCGACCAGCTCCCTATTGCGCGCGGGCCTCCGAACGGAATTACAGGAAACGATGTCGGCCGGAGCTGGGGTACTCCGTTCCGCCGAGTCACTAAAAGAAACTGCGGCAGTGCTCTCAACCCTGGCTGAACCGGCCGACACCAATCCGGGAGTCACAGCCTGGGAGGACGCTAATCTATTGACGGTGGCGGCCGCGCTCACTCAGCAGGCTTTCCTGCGTACGGAGACGCGTGGGTCCCACTGGCGCGAAGACTATCCGGCGGCAGACAATGAACACTGGCGCCACCACCTCACGACGCAGTTGGTTGATGGCCGGCTCCGCACTGTTTCCCGACCTCTGCTTGAACCCAAGTGGTCGGGGTGGTCAGATTGACCGGGCGATTGGCTGGTAGGAGGACTCATGAGTGAAAACAACCGGATAAGCGCTGGGACGTTAGATGCGTTGGTCGCGGCTGGTCTCGACCCAGCTGGGGTGGTACGGCTGATCGTGGCTGCGGTTGAGGAAGACTTGGCAGGCGGAGTTGATGTCACCAGTGTGGCGACGGTTCCCTACGATCAGCGATCCGCCATGGACCTGGTCAATCGGGTTCCGGGTGTGATCGCGGGCGTCCCGGTGGTGGCAGCAGTTTTCGAATATGTCGGGGGTGAAGGAGTCGATGTGGCTGCTATCTGCCAGGATGGCACCGCTACCGCCGCCGACTCCGTTCTGATGCAGATCGCCGGTGACACCCGGTCGCTGCTGACCGCCGAACGAACAGCCCTGAATGTGTTCGGTCATCTCAGTGGAATTGCGACCCTGACTGCGGCCTGGGTCGCCGCCGTGGCAGGAACGGACGCGGTAATCCGAGACACCCGCAAGACGCAACCAGGGCTGCGGGCTTTGGAGAAGTACGCGGTCCGGTGTGGTGGGGGCATGAATCATCGCATGTCACTATCGGACGCAGCGTTGGTCAAGGACAATCACGTGGCGGCTGCGGGCGGCGTCGGTCGGGCCTTTGCCAAGGTGCGGCAACAGTTCCCAGGAGTTCCGGTCGAGGTTGAGGTCGATACGTTGGACCAACTCGGAGAAGTTCTGGCTGCTGGCGCAGACTTGGTGCTGCTGGACAACTTCACGGTTGCCGAGACGGCGCAAGCAGTTCAACTGACAGCGGGGCGGGCCAAGTTGGAAGCATCCGGTGGTTTGTCGCTGGACAACGCGGCAGAGGTGGCCGCCACGGGAGTGGACTACCTCGCGGTGGGGGCCCTGACCCACTCCGCTGCGGTACTCGACATCGGAGCAGACCTCAGCCCCCTCGGACCGGATGAGGAATCGCGGTTCGCGATGGGAGTGCGCTGATGTTGCTCGCGGTCGACGTCGGCAATACGAACACGGTCCTGGGCCTTTTCGAAGGCGATGACCTAGTGGACTCCTGGCGGATCAAAACCGACGCTCGCGACACCGGCGACGAGATGGCACTCACCTACGAGGGGTTGCTGGCCCGGCACACGCTTACGGGAATCGCATTGTGCTCCACCGTTCCGTCCGTCTTGCGCGAGCTGCGCACCATGGTGGCGCGCTCCTTCGCTGACGTGCCTACGGTGATCGTGGAGCCCGGTACGAAAACCGGGGTGTCCATCATTACCGACAACCCGCGCGAGGTTGGTGCGGACCGCATCGTGAACACCTTGGCTGTCTTCGAGCGGTACGGTGGGCCGGCCATCGTCGTGGACTTCGGGACCAGCACAAACCTGGATGTCGTCTCGGCACGCGGGGACTTCTTGGGGGGAGCGCTGGCTCCCGGGATTCAGATCAGTCTGGATGCGTTGGCAAACCGAGCCGCGCAGTTGCGCAAGATCGAGCTAGTGCGGCCACGATCACCGATTGGTCGCAACACGGTCGAGGCGCTGCAGTCCGGGGCCCTGTACGGATTCGCTGGGCAAGTCGATGGTCTAGTAGACCGCATCTCCGCGGAGCTGGGCGGCATCCAAGCGGTCGTGGCTACTGGGGGTCTGGCTGAGATCGTGATCGAAGAGTCGCGCACGATCACCCACCACGATCCCTATCTGACACTGCATGGGCTGCGGATGGTCTACGACCTCAACGCACCCGCCGCCTAGTCGGGCGCGATGCGGCGCGGTGGAGAACGGGCGCCGGTACAGATAGCAGGTGTTGGCCCAAGAGAATGACGCTGGGATGACTCGATTCGGTCATCTCGCCGGGTGGGGGATAACCTTGGGCAGTGAGCAAGGCGACAGCAGACACCGGCCCACCCATCGCCCCAAACTCAGATTCGGACGTCCCCGAGCAAGTCGGAGTGCGCAAGGAGAAGCGGTCCCGGCTGCTGGAATCAGGCAAGGACCCCTACCCGGTCCAGGTTCCTATCACCGACACCATTGCTGCGGTGCTGGCTGATCACCCGGATGTCCCGGCTGGGGAAATGACTGGCACGGTGGTGGCGATTGCTGGGCGCGTGATCTTCGCCCGAAACACCGGAAAACTGTGCTTCGCGAATATCCACTCCGGAGCCGGCGATGCCATCCAAATCATGCTGAGTTTGGATCGCGTGGGTGCTGACGAACTGGCGGCTTGGAAGAGTGACGTGGACATCGGTGATCACGTCTGGATTCGCGGTGAGGTAGGGGCGTCCCGCCGCGGCCAATTGAGCGTTTTTGCCGATGAGTGGGGTTATGCCGCGAAGGCTTTGCGGCCCCTCCCGGTGGCGCACAAGGAGTTGAACGAAGAGACCCGGGTGCGTCGTCGCTACCTGGATCTAATCATGAGCCCGGACGCCCGCAAGATTGCTCGGCAGCGCGTGGAGACGCTGGCCAGCCTGCGAGCGTCCCTAACTGGCCGGGACTACTTGGAAGTAGAGACCCCGATTCTGCAGACTCTGCACGGTGGGGCCACCGCACGCCCGTTTGTCACGCACATGAATGCGTACGACATCGATTTGTATCTGCGCATCGCCCCGGAACTCTTCCTGAAGCGCTGCGTCGTGGGTGGCTTGGAACGGGTGTTCGACATCAATCGGAACTTCCGAAATGAAGGCGCCGACTCCACCCATAGCCCCGAATTCGGAATGCTGGAGTTCTATCAGGCCTACGCGGACTACAACGACATGGCCAGGATTACCCGTGAGCTGATCCAGGAGGCCGCCCAGCGTGTCTGTGGGACGTTGCTTGTGACCCATGTGGACGGATCGACGCATGACCTAGGCGGCAAGTGGCCCGAGGTCCGTGTTTACCCGGCCTTATCGGCGGCGTTGGGTCAGGAAATCACTCCGCAGACCCCGTCCGCAGAACTGGTTCGGCTCTGTGAGGCGGTCGACATCAAGATTGACCCGAATTGGCTGCCTGGACGGCTCGTGGAGGAGCTGCTTGAGCACCACGTCGTGGCGAAGTTCACCGGCCCCACCTTCGTGCGGGACTATCCGGTGGACACCTCGCCGCTGGTCCGTGACCACCGTAGCGAGGCCGACGTCGTGGAAAAGTGGGACTTGTACGTCGGGGGCTTTGAGTTGGCGACTGGGTATTCTGAGCTTGTTGATCCGGTGATCCAGCGCGAGCGATTGCTGGCGCAAGCGCAGCAATCGGCCCGCGGGGACGTGGAAGCCATGGCGTTGGATGAGGATTTCCTCGAGGCATTGGAATATGGGATGCCCCCAACCGGCGGTGTGGGTATGGGGATCGACCGGCTGCTGATGGCCCTTACCGGCCTGGGAATCCGCGACACGATCCTCTTCCCGTTGGTAAAACCAAGCTGATGAACGCGAAGCCGGAAGATCTGCCGCCCGTCCCGGACACTGACTCGCGGGGATGGGTGATGCGACAGGCGCGAACCTCCGATGTGCCCCAGATCCGTCGACTCATTGATCTCTACGCCCCCGATCGCAGACTGCTGTCCAAAGCCACGGTGGCCTTGTATGAAGATGTGCAAGAGTTTGTGGTTCTGGAAGCGGACGCAAAAGTGTTAGCCACGGGGGCCTTGCATGTGATGTGGGCCGACTTGGGCGAGATTCGCACTGTGGCCGTGGACCCCAGCGCTACGGGACGCGGCTTCGGCAGCGAGGTTGTTGAGGCGCTGATCGCTAGGGCCCGGGCTCTGGATCTCGGTCGGGTGTTCTGCTTAACCTTTGAGACGGAGTTCTTCACGCGCTTCGGGTTTGAGCATCTGGAGGGTGCCCCTGTTTCGGCG
>JAHZKU010000245.1 GCA_022600255.1 Actinomycetes bacterium
GAAACGCGCCGGCCTTAAAGGGCAGCGGAGAGTCTTCGGTGTCGCAGCAGTTTCCCTCGGGGCAGATGACCACGTTCTCACCATGCTCTAGACAACTGCTGGTCTGGAGTAGGAAGTCACGGCGCCGCTCGCGTTCGTCGGCGCCCTTGGCCAGGCCCACCGGATCAACGTGACCCCGGTACACGTAGATGTAGCCCAGTCGGTCGTAATACATCTGGTGGGCGTACTCGTCCGGATTCGCCTTGCGGATCACGCGCACTGGGGCCTGCCCGTACTTGCGAAACAGGATCATGGCCGCGACGAAATGAGTATCGATCGTGAGCCGGAATCCGTTCGGCAGCAGGTTCTCATCGTCGTTGGTCAAATGGTTCATGATGAACAGTTGGCCCGGAGAGTCCGGCAACAGATCCATGCCACGAATGACGTAGTCGGTCTCCTCGAACAGGTCGCAGAAGGCCGCACTGCAGTCATCGCGTAGCTGTGATGGACTTCGGGTGGAATCGGCCGCGGCCACCTGTTGATAGATGGCCTGCAATCGCTGGAAAATATCCAACTCGCGACGCATCCGGGTCATCAGATCCAGGCACACCTCGGCCAAGGAGCGTTCCAGTTCGTCTCCGTGCACCGTGAGAAGTTCAATGGCGGCAAAGGCGTCGCTGATGGTAAGGCGGTTGCGCAAGTAGATCGGCAGCTTACGCAGGGGAGAGGTGATGCTGAGTTGCTCGGAGTTCTCCTCGATCAACAGTTCTACGGCCAGCACCTCGTCGTCGTAGCGTTGCGCGACGCGTCGAATCCGGGTTTCCCGAATTCGGTTCCCGATCACCGTCAGTACCTGTCGCATCAGCAGTACGCCCAAAGCCGGGTTCTCAGTGGCTAGGTCGCGCAAGGAGTCCCCAGGAATCGCCAGCGTGCTGACCGGCTCCGCCGCGATGGCGGTGGCGTTGTAGGCATAGGGTGGTACCAGAGCCGACCAGCCGACGATGCGGCCACTGTCGGCGACCGTCCACCGTTCGCCGATGCCGATCCCAGACGTGTCCGCCGCCTCTTCGTGCGGGAAAACTAGTTCCACCACCCCGCTGACCAGGACATGCAGGGTATCGGCGGGCTGGTCTAGCTCGAAGAGCGTTTGGCCGCCCGCAAAGTCAACCATGACCGCATCCCGAGCGATCAGGGTGAGATCATCGGCGGAGAACGGGTCGAAGAACGGTGCCCCCGCGAGCACGTGCACGGCCGGGTTCACGCGGTGCCCTCGGCCGGAGCGGTGGCTTCTGCCCGCTGTATCTGGCGCTGAGCGTTACGCAGCCGCACGGCCAACTCGCTTGCGGCCTCCTGTAGCACTTGAAACTCCAACTCGGTGGAGCGCGCGAAGACGTCGTAGAGTGCGGCGGCCGGGATTGAAATGGCGTGGCCAGGTGAGGTGAAGCGGATCGAGGCCGTGTAGCGGAAAGGAGGTCGGAACGCAGACCACCCCAACAACGCCCCACGTTCGCTGATCGTCTCGACGATAAACTCCGCGCCATCCTCGAAACTGATCAGCGCATCAACGTGACCGTCTAGGAGTAGGGCCACCTTGGTGGCTTTGCCATGCTGATCCAGGAGTTGCTCGCCAGTGTCGCAGGCGTGAACCTCCAAATGAGGTTCGAGTTCGGCTAGGGCCCAATCGGGCAGCGCGGCGAGTAGGCCAATCCGCATGGGTTGTCCCGACGCTTGGCTGACCATACCTTCACAGTATTGACCGGTTGGCCCGGAATCCACCATTTCGCCGGGTAGGTTCTCGAACTCACGCCGGTCTCGCCGCGGGCCCCGGCCGAAAGGCAGCCACCGCTCGACAGAATTGGTCGTACCTGCAGAGCTTCCTGCAGCGGAGTGGCTAGTCTTGAGGCGGAATAAGGAGCCTGTTTATGCGCGAGCGCGTCAAGCCGGATCTGTCGCGCCCGCCGGACTTCACATCGTTCTGGGACGACACGCTGGCCGAACTTGCCCGGGTACCGGTGGGTTTGAGCCAGACCGATCCCGACCTTTGGGGCCCGGTTGATCAGTCCGTTGCGAATGTTTCTTTGCGCGGGTTGCAGTTCGACTCGCTGGCTGGGGCGCGGATCAACGCCTATTACCTGGCTGCGGCAGACTCCCCGCACACGATCGTGCACGCCCACGGCTACGGCAGCCAGTGCGACGTGCGCTGGGATTGGGCGGCGCAGGGCCTGAACGTGCTCGGGGTAGATATCCGTGGGTTCGGCCGATCCGCGATGGCTGTTCCCAACCGGGCCAGGCAGGGCTACGTCCTAACCGGGATTCAGAGTCCGGAGACATCCATCCTGCGCGGCGCGGTTTGTGACTACATCAGAGCGACTGAAGTCGCGGCGCTGCTGAAGTCCAAACAGTCGGACACGTCGTTGAGTCTGCACGGCGTCAGCTTCGCCGGTGGCCTGGCGCTGATGGCTGAGGCACTGACGCAGGCAGCAGACGTCCTGACAGTTGGAGTGCCGACCTTTGGTTGGGTTACCGGACGCCACTTCTATGCCTCGGCTGGTTCAGGGGGTGAAGTGCGCGACTACTTGGCCGCTCACCCGGAGTTCACTCACGACACGTCCCTAGTGCTGTCCTATTTCGATTCCATGAACTTTGCGGCCCAGGTGAGCTGCCCGACCTTGGTGGGGTTGGGGTTGATCGACGATGTTGTACCGGCAAAAACAGTGTTCGCGATCGCGAATCACTTGGGTGGCCCGCACGAGGTGATGCAGTTCCCGATCAGCCACTCCGAGCATCCGGACGAGGCGCTGTGGCAAGGGTTCGATCAGCGTTGCGTGGACCTCGCGCTGCATGGCGCTGGCCCAGATTTCGGCAAGCCCTAGCCGCCAACGGTGACGTATTGCACGAGGGCGTCGCGTTCGTCCTCGAGCTCGGCTAGGTGCGTCTTGACGACGTCGCCGATACTGACGATGCCGACCATCATGTCGTCCTCGTCCAAAACTGGCACGTGGCGAATTCGGGAGTGGGTCATCAGGTCCATCATGTCGGCGGTACTGGCGTTGAGGGGCGCACACTGCACCGTGGGAGTCATGATCTTGCTGACGGGGCCGTCCAGGATTCCGGTGCCGTCGCGCCGGATGTGTTTTACGACATCGCGTTCGGAGACAATGCCCTCCACAGTCTTGCCGTCCGAAGACACAACCATGGCACCGATCTTCATATCGGTGAGTTGCTCGATCAACGTCGTGACCGGGGTCGACGGCAGAATCGTTTCGACACCCTCGCCTTTTGTCTGCAGTACAAACTCAAGTTTCATTTCTGCCTCCTACGCCTAGCACTCTTAGCATCGTTATCGGCAGGATACTGATTCAGGCTGTAGGACGCAGCACTCTGAGTACGAGTTCATGCAATTGCCCGTTTGTAGAGACGGCGCAGCCCTCCGATAGGGGAGGCTGTCCGGTAAATCCGGTTATTCGTCCGCCACTCTCGGTAACGATGGGGACTAGTGCAGCCATGTCCCACGGCATGAGCGCTGGTTCCGCGGCGATATCGACGGCCCCTTCGGCCACGAGAATGTGCGACCAGAAGTCACCGTAGGCGCGCATCCGCCAGCAGTTGTCGATCAGATATCGCAGTCCGGTGCGGGCCCCGCGCTCCAACCAGTAGTCCTCGTCGGAGAACGAAAACGAGGCTTGAGAAATCCGATCCACATCACTCACCTGTAGCTGGCTGACTGCACCGGCCACTGACCGGGTCCAGGCCCCCGCGCCTTGTGTTGCCCACCATCGGCGGCCCATCGCGGGTGCGGAGACCATGCCCAGCACAATCTCGCCGTCCACCTCCAACCCGATCAGGGTTGCCCAAACTGGCACGCCCCTTAGGTAGTTCTTGGTGCCATCGATTGGGTCAATGATCCAGCGGCGGCTGGCGCTTTGTCCGGACCCGAACTCTTCCCCCCAAACAGCATCATCGGGCCGCTGTTGCGTCAGTATGGTGCGGATCGCCTGCTCGGCACCTTTATCGGCGACAGTCACCGGGGAGTCATCGGACTTGATCTCGATGCCCAAATCGTCTGCGCCGAAGTGCCGCATTGAAACGGTGTCGGCTGCGTCCGCGAGTTCTACCGCCAACGCCAAGTCCTGGGCAAGATCATATTGAGTCACGGGCCCCAGTCTGCCAAGCTCCACAGCCACGCGGAGGACAACGCGCAATCCGAGCGGGTATTGACTCACCTGAGTTTGCAGGAGGTTTCTGCAAGACTGCTGACATGGGATTTCAGGTTCTGCAACTGCAACCAGCCCAGATGATCGCCGCAATCGGGGCCCAGGACTTGCCCATCGACAGCGTGGCTGGCTTACCTCTGCACCCGCTGGTCGTGCACGCTGCGGTGGTGCTGGTGCCGTTGGCCGCCGCGGGGTTGCTTGCAATGACCATCTGGCCCCGGTTCTCCCGTCGCTTCAGCCCACTCATCCTGGTGATCGCCGGGCTTGGGGTACTGGCTGCGTTCGCGGCCATGCTGAGCGGTGAACAACTCGCCGACGAAATCGGCATGCGCAACCAACAACACTTTGAGTTCGGGGAACAAGTGCCCTGGGTGGCTCTTGCTCAGTTCGTGTTCGCCGGGGGATTGGCTTGGTGGGATAGGCAGCGGTCTCAACGTGGCGTATTCGGGATCATTTTGGCCATCGTGTGTGCGCTAGTCGCGATCGGCGCTGTGGTTGGTAGCATCCTGGCCGGACATTCCGGGGCGGAGCTGGTCTGGGGCTAGTCCGGCTGCCTCACCAGTCGCAACCGCGGTCCGCACTTCTGGCGAGGGCGGCGCCGTGTCGCCCGGGGCTCCGTTGCTGAGGCACCGAGTCGGTGAGTTCGGGGTGTTAGGGCGTTAGGTCGCGGGATCGGATGACCCGCCGGATCGAGGCCAGGGTTTCGGTGACGCCGGGGTCAACATCGGCAGTCTGCAGCCAGGCATCAATGGCGCAGTCTGGGGGTAGGTGGGAACAGCCCCGTGGACAGTCGGCAAGTGCTGGTTCCAACTCAGGAAACGACGCAAACACCCGATCCAGATTCACGTGGGCGAGTCCGAAGCTCCGAATCCCAGGGGTATCGATCACCCAGCCAGCGCCAGCCAGCGGTAGTGCTACGGCACTGGTTGAGGTGTGTCGGCCCTGACCGGTGACGTCATTCACCTCACCGATGCGCCGCTGGGAATCGGTGAGGCGGTTGACCAGCGTGGATTTGCCAACGCCAGATTGGCCGATCAGCACGCTCAGGTTTCCTTCTAGGAACTGCATCAGTTCGGTGACCGCGTCGTCCGTACCCGCCCGCACAACGCTGACCCCCAGCGAGGAGTAGTGGGCAGCCAGGGCCGGATTCAGATCCAAGTCGGACTTTGTCAGAATCAGCACAGGCTGCAGGCCACCGGAGAACGCAGCCATGACACACCGATCCAAGAAGCCAGTGCGCGGTTCGGGGTCCGTTGTGGCGGTGACGATCCCCATCACCCCGGCATTGGCAACAACCGCTCGCTCGGAGTCGAGTTGATCATCCACCGTTCGGGTCAAGGTGGTGACCCTGGGCCAGATGCGCACCACACGCGCTAAGGACCCGACGGTCCCAGAAGTATCGCCGACGAGGTCGACCACGTCGCCAACGAGCACCGCACCCCGGCCTAGCTCCCGGGCGCGTACGGCTGTGACGGGAGTCTGGTGCGAGGATGCAGTGGCCCACAGTGGCACCTCCGGCAGGACCTTACCGAGATGCACCGTGTAACGGCCGCGATCGACCGCCGTTACCAATCCGGGTTTGGCGTCGGCATGGGCGGGTCGATCCTTGGAGCGAGGTCGCTTGTTGCGGCGGGCGGGCCGGATCTTCGCGTCGTCCTCGCTGTACTGGTCAGGGCGCATGCAGGTGTGCTTCTCGATTGCCGACGTCCCCGGTGACAAAGGATCGCCACAAACTGGGAAAGGTCGGGAACGTCTTGGCGGTTGTTGCGATGTTCTCCACCATCACCTTGTCAGTCACCAATCCCAGGATCGCGCCAGCGGTAGCCATGCGATGGTCGTGATAGGTGTGCCAGGCAGGCGCGGCGTGTAACGGTCGAGGGTTGATGTGCAGTCCGTCGTCGGTCCTAGTGATGTCTGACCCCATTGCGGATAACTCCCGCACTAGTGCTGCGAGGCGATCCGTCTCATGGCCAGCTAGGTGCCCGATCCCGGTCAGGTCGCTGGGGGAGTCGGCCAAGGCGGCCAAGGCCGCCACGGTCGGCACGAGCTCCCCGATATCGCCCAAGTTGGCGGCGATCCCTTGCACACGTCCGGTGCCGGACACCAGTAGCGCATCGTCTTGGGACGCGAAGGTGGCCCCCATCGCCGTAAACACGTCTTGGACCCGGGCCACGGGTTGCAGCGCAGACCCGGCCAGGCCCTGAATCCGCACTGTGCCGCCGGTGATCATCGCTGCGGCCAGGAAGGGGGTCGCGTTCGATAGATCTGGTTCGATCGTTCGGTCCAACGCCGACACCGGGCCACTGGGCACTGTCCACTCGGCGGCGGTCGGGTCCGAAACATCACTGGTGACGTGGACGTCATGTTGGGCCAGCATGGTGCACGTCATGGCGATGTGGGGCAGTGAGGGAACCGGGGGCCCGGCGTGGGTCAGTTGCAGGCCTGCGTGGAATCGGGCCGCGGCGATCAGCAATGCAGAAACGAACTGGCTGGATCCGGAGGCGTCAATTGTGGCCGCTCCACCGGGCACGGAGCCGTGCGCTGCGATCTGAAGCGGCAGGCTGGCATCCGATGGCCCGGTGATGTTCACCCCGAGCTGGGTTAAGGCACTGAGCAACGGCCGCAACGGTCGCTCCCGGGCGCGGGCGTCACCATCCAGCGTGATCTCACCGCGCGCAAGCGCCGCGACTGGCGGTACAAACCGCATGACCGTGCCAGCCAAACCGCAGTCCACCGACACGTCTGCGGGGACAGCGTCAGCATGCAGCGGCGTCACCACGACCATGTCTTGTTGGTGCTCTTGTTGGTCGATTGTCACGCCAAGCGTGGACAACGCCCCCATCATGAGGGCGGAATCGCGAGATTGCGGAATGTGGCGCAGGACGCTGGGGGCCGCGCTGATCGCGGCGATTACGAGCGCACGATTCGTGATCGACTTCGAGCCCGGAATCATGACCTCGCCCGAAACTGGGGCCATCGCGAGCGGTGCGGGCCAAAGGGTCTCTTCCACGCCTAGAGCCTACTCAAGGCTCGGAAAGGTTGTCTGCCGTGCCAATAGGTGGTCTGGCCCGAGCCGCGCTGACGCAACAGGCGAGGTCATCCGGGCGGCGCCCAGATAGGGGCCGGCAGAATCCGCAGTGCCATTGATCACATTTTGTGGCGTAGCTCACCTCACCGCCGGGTGAACCCCAATCCCAGGGTTAGGTAAGGCATAGTGGAGGGAGGAGACCCGCCAAGCGATGGTTTTCCACCGGCGTTTCGGTCTCCGTTCACAGTTGATCAGATAACGGAGCTGGTAATGACTATTCCCGGTATGGAGAACCCGCCCACCCGCAACAAGAAGCTCTTGGAGTGGGTCGAAGAGGTCGCGGAGTTGACCCAGCCGGACCGCGTCGAGTGGGTCGATGGCTCGCAAGAGGAGTGGGATCGGCTAACCCAACTGCTTGTTGACGGCGGCACGTTCACGCGGCTCAACGAGGAGAAGCGTCCGAACTCCTTCCTGGCCCGTTCTAACCCCTCTGATGTGGCCCGTGTGGAGGACCGCACGTTCATCTGTTCACTGCGGGAAGAAGACGCTGGCCCCACCAACAACTGGGCTGAGCCCACCGAGATGCGCGCGAAGCTGAAGGAAATCTTCGCGGGCTCGATGCGTGGTCGCACCATGTATGTCATCCCGTTCAGTATGGGGCCGCTGGGTTCGGCGATCTCCCAACTTGGTGTTGAGATCACCGATTCGCCCTACGTCGTTGTCAATATGCGGATCATGACCCGGATGGGCAGCGAAGCGCTGGATCTCATCGGCGAGAACGGCGACTTCGTGCCTGCTCTCCACACGGTCGGCTACCCGCTGGTGGACGCGGACGGGAACAGCCGTGATGATGTCGCGTGGCCGTGCAATGACGAGAAGTACATTGTGCACTTCCCGGAAAGTCGCGAGATTATGTCCTACGGTTCGGGCTACGGCGGAAACGCGCTGCTTGGTAAGAAGTGTTTTGCATTGCGAATTGCCTCCGCCATGGCCCGTGACGAGGGCTGGCTCGCCGAGCACATGCTGATCTTGAAACTCACCTCACCTACCGACGAGGTCAAGTATCTCGCCGCGGCTTTCCCCTCTGCTTGCGGCAAGACGAACTTGGCCATGCTCGAGCCAACTGTTCCGGGCTGGACCGTGGAGACGGTTGGTGACGACATCGCTTGGATGCGTTTCGGAGAAGATGGTCGGCTATATGCCATCAATCCAGAGGCCGGATTCTTCGGTGTTGCTCCGGGTACAGGGATGGACACGAACGGAAACGCCGTTCGGTCCTTGTGGGGTAATTCGATCTTCACCAACGTCGCGCTTACCGATGATGGCGATATCTGGTGGGAGGGTCTTACCGACGAGGCGCCCGATCACCTCATCGACTGGCTCGGCAACGACTGGACGCCAGATTCCGATACGCCCTCGAGTCACCCCAACTCGCGATTCACTGCGCCAGCCGCACAGTGCCCATCGATCGCCCCGAACTGGGAGGATCCCGCAGGCGTCCCCATCTCAGCCATCCTCTTCGGCGGCCGCCGCGCAACCAACGTGCCGCTGGTTAACGAGGCCCGGGACTGGGCCCACGGCGTCTTCGTTGGGGCCACCGTCTCTAGTGAGACAACGGCCGCAGCGGAAAGTGCCGTTGGTCAACTGCGCCGTGACCCCTTCGCGATGCTGCCGTTCTGCGGCTACAACATGGCAAACTACTGGGGCCATTGGCTGAAGATCGGTGAGATGACCGATCCGGAGAAGTTGCCCAAGATCTACCAAGTGAACTGGTTCCGCAAGGACGAAGACGGCAACTACATCTGGCCAGGATTCGGCGAGAACTCGCGCGTCCTAGCGTGGGTCATCGAGCGAGTAGAAGGCCTAGCGGACGCCGAGGAAACCCCCATTGGTCTGAAGCCAATGCCCGGGGCACTGTTCGTAGATGGCCTAGACATGACCGATGACCAGATCGACGAGCTCTTCGCTGTGGATCCGGATTCCTGGTTGGCCGAGTGTGACCTGACTGAAGAGTACTTCGAGTTGTTTGGTGACGCTGTTCCGCAGGCCTTGCGGGATGAACTCGTGAACTTGCGCGGTCGTCTTGAGGCCGCCAAAGGCTGAACGTGAGGCTTGGGGGGGCAGCTCCTGTGGAAGCCTGCGCTTGATGCCTCGCGATCAGAGGTGATCAAGCGCAGCGGGCGATGACGCGAAAACGATTTCCGTGTCGTTTCATCAACTCCCGTGGAGCAACTCGTAGACCCGATTCTGGACTTCACCCTCCTCCTGCTGGTTGCCGGAGTTCAGCCGGTATACGTGAATACCTGCTAGGTCGTTCTCCTTGTAGGCGGCTTCCGCCTCCTCAATACTGGGCGTTGGGCAGTCAGTCTCGGGACAGATTCCGTACAGGAGTTGATCTGAGGTGAATCCCAAGCTCAGAAAGAATCGCGGGATCAGACCCATTCCGCCGTCATAGGTCTGCATGTTCACGTAGTCCACGTGATCGACGGCATCGCCGAGGTACCCCGTCGTCGAGGGTGACACGGTCTGGTAGAAGCGTCTACCTTGCTGATCTTCACTTAACGCGTCGAACTCTGTGCGAATCTGACTCGTGATGTCCTCGGTGCGAGCCGAGATATTGTTGTCCTCGTAGTCGATGTCGTAGCCGTCGACACCGCCGGACTTATCCAAGTACTCAGCCAGAAAACCCCCAACCGACTTGGTGTATTTCTTCACGTGCTTGTCACTACGCAGCGCAGACAAGGGCTGGCCCCAGATGTCGTCTCCGTAGCCCCACCATTGCGAAACGATAATCTTGATGTCTGGGTTCTGGGCTCTCGCGTTGCGGAGGACCCACTCGAATCGGTTGGCCAGATCGCCCGTCTTGCGCGATTCGTAGAATCCGAAAGTGCCATCGTGTTGCACACCGGCTGGGCCCACGTTCAGAACGTCCGCAGTACGGAAGTTAATGCTGGACCAACTCTTGGGAATCTGTGCGTAGTCTTGATCGTCGGCGAGGTACATCCAGGCCGTTACGATCGGGCGACTGAGTTGCGATTGGTCGGATTGTTGGTCGGACCCGCCCGAACCGGAATCAGCCATGCCCCGTGGCTGGTCGGGCTGGTCCGCACCGCAACCCAGTAACACCAGAGCGACGCCAAGCAACAGTGGCATCAAGTAGATGGTGAGTTTCCGTTCGGAAAGTGCCAAGGTGCGGCCTCAGCTTTCTAGGATTGGTTTCCCACTGGATGCGCAGTGCGCAAGCAAGTTGCGCCAGTTACAGCAGTCTACCCGTCACCGGTGATGCTGAGGCGACGGCAGTACTGCTACATTGTGAGCGCCATCTTGCGTCCCCTGCGGCCCCCACCCTCCCGAACTACCGACCCACCAACGCGCGCATCAACAATCCGATCGCGAAGCCACCTAGCGTGGCGACAAGGGCAACCCCGCATTCGCGTCCTCGGGGAATAACACCCGTGCGAAAAACGCAGACAGTTATTGGTAGACCATCCCTGGCGGCGCCGGGGTCGGCCCCGCCGGCGTGGTCAAACCCCCTGTCGCTTGCCAGCTTTGCGCTTTTCGCGGCGGTGCAACAGGATCGCCGTTGCCAAAGCCCCAATCAGCAGGCCGAGCACAATGGACATCACAATCACCACGTACATCGGGACCCAGTAGTTGCTGAAGATGATCCGGACTTGCACCTGCTCTGAATTGCCTACCACGAACAACAAGGCGGTTAGACCAATCGCGATCAGCACTGCTATCCGGATATAAAGCCGGTAGTTCGGCGGATCAACGCGACCCACCTCAGTCGTCTTGGCGTCTTCTGCGCGTTCTGGTGTCACAGGCCA
>JAHZKU010000021.1 GCA_022600255.1 Actinomycetes bacterium
CGAGGCGGAGTCGGGTGAAATCACTGAAATCACGTACGACGAACTCTTGGAACGGGTTTCCCGCGCGGCGAATGCCATGCTGGACCTCGGCATCAAGGCTGGCGAACGGGTCGCGATCTACCTCCCCATGATCCCAGAGGCTATCGTGGCGATGCTGGCGTGTGCCCGGATCGGCGCGCCCCATTCGGTCGTGTTCGCCGGGTTCTCCGCCGAGGCCCTCCGTAGCCGAATCGACGACGCGGAAGCCAAGTTGGTCATCACCGCCGATGGTCAATACCGGCGTGGCCAAGCCATGCCCCTGAAACCGGCGGTCGATGAAGCCGTCGCCGACTGTCCCTCTGTGGAACACGTCCTAGTGGTTAGACGAACCGGCACGGAGGTCGCCTGGACCGATCAAGACATCTGGTGGCACGAGGCGGTCGCTGCGGCGACTCCGAATCACGAGGCACAGCCATTCGATGCCGAGCACCCCCTCTTCATTCTCTACACCTCAGGAACCACCGGGACTCCGAAAGGCATTCTGCACACCACGGGCGGGTACCTGGCCCAGGCGGCCTACACCCACTACGCGGTCTTTGACCTGAAGGATGAGAGTGACGTCTACTGGTGCACCGCCGATATCGGCTGGGTCACCGGGCACAGCTACGTGGTCTACGGGCCCTTGGCCAACCGCACGACACAGGTCATCTACGAAGGCACGCCCGATACGCCGCACAAAGGGCGCTGGTGGGAAATCGTCCAGAAGCATCGCGTCAGCATCCTTTACACGGCGCCAACGGCGATTCGCACGTTCATGAAGTGGGGTGAAGCCCTGCCTAACGAGTTCGACCTGTCGTCGCTACGCGTCCTCGGGTCGGTCGGAGAACCGATCAATCCGGAAGCCTGGATGTGGTATCGCCGTGTGATTGGGGGCGACGAGTGCCCAATCGTGGACACCTGGTGGCAAACAGAAACCGGAGCGATCATGATTTCGCCGCTGCCAGGCGTGACGGCCACCAAACCGGGCTCTGCCATGCGGGCGCTGCCAGGAATTTCCGCCGAAGTTGTGGACGACCACGGCGTTCCGGTGCAAGCCGGTGGCGGCGGCTACCTAGTGCTCAACGAGCCGTGGCCAGCCATGCTGCGCGGCATCTGGGGCAACGAAGAACGATTCATCCAGACTTACTGGTCGCGCTGGCCCGACGTGTATTTCGCCGGCGACGGCGCGAAGTTGGACGATGACGGCGATGTTTGGCTACTGGGCCGGGTTGATGACGTAATGAACGTGTCGGGTCATCGCATTTCCACCGCTGAGGTTGAGTCTGCTCTGGTCTCCCATCCAGCCGTGGCTGAAGCCGCCGTCGTGGGCGCCACTGACGACATGACCGGCCAGGGGATCGTGGCCTTCGTGATTCTGCGTGGTGACGCACCTGCGGGCGATGATCTGGTGGCGACCCTGCGCCAACATGTGGGTCATGAGATCGGTCCGATCGCGAAACCCCGGCAAATCATGATCGTCAGTGAACTGCCCAAGACCCGATCAGGCAAGATCATGCGCCGGCTCCTGCGTGACGTTGCCGAGAAACGAGAACTTGGCGACGTCACCACCTTGGCCGATGCCTCGGTGATGAATCTGATCACGCAGGGGTTGGCCGATAGCGACGAAGACTGATTCCCTCGGATCGGACAATCCTGCGATGGCCCACTAGTCTGTTGCCCGTAAGCTATTCCTAATGGTCGGCAATAGCCGTCCCTCTAGCCACCGCGCCCGCACAATTCGATCGGACATGGATGACCAGCGACGACCCTAAGCCCACACCTGATGAGCTGCCGGACGCTGATTCTTCGCAGAACAGCCGGGGGGATTCCGGCGCTACCGTCACCAAAAACAGCAACGTCTTCGACCGATTGAGTCTGCCGGAGCGCAAGTACGTCCTAGCCCTGCTTAGGGATGAGACCTTCGGCGGCGCGCTGCTCATGATCGCGGCGGTGATCGCACTTGTCTGGGTGAACTCACCTTGGGGCGATGTCTACCTAGAGATCTCCAACATCAGGGTTGGCCCCGAGGCCCTGAAACTGAACCTCACACTGGCGACTTGGGCTGCGGACGGCCTGCTGGCGATCTTCTTCTTTGTTGCTGGTGCCGAACTGCGCCATGAACTTCAGGTGGGCACGCTGAAGGATCCTGCGAAGGCGGCCGTGCCGATTGCCGCGGCGTTGGGCGGCATGGTCGTACCGGCGATCCTGTACTTCTCCATCAACATCATCGCTCCCGACGGCGAGACGGTGGGTTGGGGCATCCCGATGGCCACGGACATCGCCTTCGCGCTCGCGGTTCTTGCAGTCGTCGGCCGGCGGTTGCCCGTGGCGCTGCGTGCGTTCCTGTTGTCCCTAGCCGTCATTGACGATCTAGGCGCGATCATCGTGATCGCAGTCTTCTACTCCAGCGACTTCAACCTACTGACATTCGTGATCGCTATTGCCTGCCTGATCGCTTACGGCCTACTGCAGCGAGCGCGATTCCGGCCGTGGTGGGTCTACCTGACGCTGGCCGTTGTGGCGTGGGGCTTCATGCATGCCAGTGGGGTGCATGCCACCGTCGCTGGTGTCGCAGCCGGCCTGCTGACCCGGGTCAAGACCGATCCTGGGGAGACCGAGTCCCCCGGTGACCGTGCGGTGCACCGCATCGGCCCGATTAGCGCCGGGTTCGCGGTACCGGTCTTTGCATTCTTCGCCGCTGGCGTTGACCTGCGTGGCGTGGGCATCGCCGAGACCATCACCAACCCGATCTCCATCGGCGTCATCGTCGGGTTGGTCATCGGCAAGCCGGTGGGGGTGGTGGGTACCGCCTGGCTTGTCGCGAGATTCACCAAGGCCAAACTGTCCGATTCTGTTGCTTGGCGAGACGTCCTTGCGGTCGGCTTCCTGGCCGGTATTGGGTTTACGGTCTCACTGCTGATCGCTGAGCTCGCTTTCGAGGAGGAACCTGCTAGCCTCACCAGCGCCAAACTGTCGATTCTTGTGGCGACACTTATCGCCGCAGCCTGCGCCGCCGTTGTGTTGAAGAGCCGAAACCGGCACTACGCGCAGGTCTATGCCAGCGAAGAGCTAGATGAGGATCACGACGGGATCCCGGATGTTTACCAAGACAACAGCAAACCCGCAAGCGATGATGGTGGCGATCCTGACAGTGGTGGCCCGTCTCGCTGAGGGTCGTAAACAGCCCAAGTCGCGCCGGCCAATCGATTCCGACTAGGCTGACCCTCTGAGACCCGCGAAGGGAGACACTGGTGGCATCAGAAAAAGAGGGTACGGCAAACGGCAGCATCCGTTCGCTAATCGCTTCGGTAAGCAGCGATGCCCAGGCGTTGCTGAAATCCCAGGCGGAACTGACCCAGGCAGAACTGAAGCAGTCGGCAGGCCAGGCCGGTGGCGTTGGGGGCATGTTCGGCGGCGCCCTGATGGCCGGTGCGATGGGCGGGATTTTTGTCCTCATCACGCTGGCCTACGTGCTGGTGGCCATTGGGTTGCCAGAGTGGGCCGGGTTTGGCATCGTCGCCCTGCTACTGCTGATTGTTGCCGGAATCCTTGCTTTGGTGGGCAAGAAGAAGTCCGAGGGCATCGAAGGACTGAATCGCGCCAAAGTTGAATGGCAATTGAACAAAGAAGCTCTCACTGGGCACGAGCCCACCGCGCTGCCGCCGGCCGTGCCGGGCGGGAAAGACGTCGCCGCCAAACGTGGCCGCAAATCCTAGTCCGGCCCTAAGCCCGACGCCAGAGGAGGCGATCTGGGCGGAAGGCCCCTGGACACACCGAGACTTGGCGGCAAACGGTGCCCGGTTTCACACTGTCCAAGCAGGGCGCGGGCCGCTTGTCCTACTCCTGCATGGTTTCCCCATGTTCTGGTGGACTTGGCGCCACCTGATCCCGCAACTGGCCGAATCGGACTTCCATGTGGTGGCCATCGACATGCGCGGGTATGGGGGATCAGATCACACGCCGCATGGGTACGATCCGTTCGGACTCGCCACGGACGCTATTGGCATCATTCGATCCTTAGGCCACTCCAAAGCGACAATCGTTGGCCACGGCTGGGGCGGAATCGTGGCTTGGACCGCGGCCGTGCTGCGC
>JAHZKU010000246.1 GCA_022600255.1 Actinomycetes bacterium
ATTCCGTAGAAGTCCTCAGTCTGATCTCCGGGCTGACGTTCCTAGGCTTTGCCATCACGTACCTGATCACAGGCAATACGGCCGGTACGGCGACTTTCGCAATCATGCTGCCGTTGCTACTGGTGGGCCTAGGCGTGGCCGGGATTGCGGCAACCATCACGGCCCAGCGCAGTGAGGACTCGCTTTCCCAAGCGGATTCGGGGCAGGTGGTGCCTGCAAGCGCTGCTGACACCAATCATCCACAAGAGCAAGCCGGCTAAGCGGCCGACAGCAAGCTGAGGACAAGGCTGTGGCCCGTCACGACCAGTGGCGGGCCATAGCCTTGTTTCGGGTGTTAAACCACTTCCACGACCGTCGCAGTGGCCAGGCCAGCGCCCGCCGGAATGGTCGCCACACCTATGCTCTGGCCTTGGCGACGCAGCTCGTCAATTAGCGTAGCCAGCAGGATGCCGCCGGTGGCACCTAGTGGGTGCCCCATCGCCATTGCCCCGCCATTGACATTGACGATGTCGTGGTCCAAGTTCAGGTCCTTCTCGAATACCGCCACCGTGGCTGCAAACGACTCGTTGCACTCGAACAAATCCACGTCACGTACCGACATGTCGACCTTGGCCAGTGCCGATCGTGCGGCCGGGCCGGGGCCCGTGAGCATGAGGGTCGGATCGGACGCGACGTTCGCGAACGACCGGATCTTCGCCAGTGGTGTCAGGCCCAGCCGAACACCCACCCCTGCGTTCCCGATCAGCAGCATCGAGGCCGCGTCTACCATGCCCGGTGAGCTCGCCACAGTGTGTAGGTGCTGCACCTTCGCCAAAGCTGGGTGGGCAGCTTGGACAACCGGGTCGAAGGTCGCTCCCATCTGGGAAAACGCCTCGGGCAGGCCGGCCAACTTCTCCGGAGTCAGGCTGGCGCGAATGGTCTCATCATGAGCAAGCACCTCCTCCCCCGCCTCGTCGTGGATAGGGATCACCGCGCGCCCGAACCGCTGCTCTTGTGTTGCTATGGCCGCGCGCTGGTGTGAGGTGTAGGCGAGCTCATCCAACAGTTCGCGGGATAACCCGGCCGCAGTGGCTAGGGCGTCGGCAGCCACCCCCATATGGACAAAACCGGTTTTGGCCGCAACAGCCGAGTCTGCGAACCATGCGCCTTTGTCCGCCAGCATCGGTACCCGGGACATCGACTCGACCCCACCGGCCACAACCAAGTCGGCCGCTCCCACACTGACTTGCATCGCGGCCGTGTTAATTGCGTCAAACGCGGACGCACAGAATCGATTCACAGTGGCACCCGGAACCCGGTCGGGCCAGCCTGCGTACAGCGCGGAGATCTTGGCGATGTCCGCGCCCTGATCCCCGAATGCCGTGTTGCAGCCGAGCAGGATATCGCCAACTTCTGCGGGGTTGATGCCGGTGCGTTGTGTCAACGCCTGATACAACTGGGCCAGCAGTTCGATCGGCTTAACGGATCGTAGGCTGCCGGCATCGGTGCCCGCCCCGCGCGGGGTGCGAATCGCTTCGTATACGTACGCGTCTAGTTGCATCAGGCCTCCACCACAAATGCCGCCACTGTCGTGGCCGAACCCCCGATGTTGAGGGTGCCCGCCCTGCGAGCGCTTTCGACCTGGGTCTGGCCTGCCTGCCCAGACACCTGCTTGCTGGCATCCACGAGCATCCGCACACCCGTGGCACCCACTGGATGCCCACCCCCCATGAGGCCGCCGCTGGGGTTGAGCGGGAGGCGGCCGCCGGCCAGTACGGTGCCATCTTCGATCGCCTGGTAGGACTGTCCGGGTTCGGTAATCCCTAGGTGGTCGATGGCCATGTAGTGCGTGCTGGTGAAACAGTCATGCAACTCCACTAGGTCTAGGTCAAAGACATCCTTGGAATTCGCGCGACCCAGCGCTTGCTGCATGGCCTGTTGAACGTGCGGAAACACCAATTCCTTGTCCTTGGCATCGGCCAACTTATCCCGCAAGGTCATCCGCGCACTGGTGTGTCCCCAGCCTGTGATGCGCGGGATGTCTGCCAACCGCTTCGCGTGCGCGGTCGCCCAGCGCTCAGTAAAGGCCGGGCTGGCCAGGACAACCGCTGCCCCGCCATCAGAGACTTGCGAGCAGTCCTGTTTCCGAATCCACCCGCTGACCGCCGGGTTGCCAGGGTCGTCGCGCCCAAATACGTTTTTCGGCATCTCCCAGTCTCGCGCGTGCGCGTGCGCGTTGGACCGGGCGTTGGTGAAGTTGGACTCCGCCAACGCCGCGAGGTAGGCGGGATCGAGTCCATACCGGGCGTCATACTCTTGGGCGAGCTCGCTGAAGAGTTGCGGCCAGGGAAACTGCACCCCTGCAGTTTCCCTTGGCACCCAGGCGGCACTGCCTAACATTTGGGCAACGTCGAAGCCGGAGCGGCTGCGCATCTCTTCGGCCCCCACAACCAACGCGACGTCGTAGCGACCAGATTCGATATCGGCCATCGCCGCCATGATCGCCATCGAACCGGAGGCACAAGCCGCTTCGTGACGGGCTACCGGCATGCCGGCGAAGGCCTTGTCGGCCTCGACGAGGATTCCGCCTAGATGCCCCTGCCCGGTGAGCAGTTCTCCGATGAAGTTGCCCACATGGCCGACTTCAATCTGGTCTGCCGTGACATCTGCATCGGCGAGGGCTCCCTGTGCAGCCTCGGTGATGATGTCGGCGATCCCTAGTCCTTCGCGTGACCACTTACGCGCGAAGTCGGTTTGGTATCCGCCGAGGATAAAAACTGCAGGCGTCATTTGCCCCTCCCCTGATTGTGTACACCGTACCCGTTTACCCAATGCGCGCAAGACTGGTGACGCACCAGAAGACCGATTCGCGCCGATGGATGGCCCGGCGCAACCGGGGAGCAGTTTCACCGCACATCGCGAACAAGGCACGACTTCCGCGTACTACGTACGCACAAGTGTTAGAGTGCCGCATGAACACTCGGGCAACGTTGGTCGCGTCCGCACGCACGATCACACTGTCCGATGGGATCGACGCCCTGACCATGCGTAGGGTGGCCAAAGAGTGCGGCCTTGGCACCATGACGGCCTATCGCCACTTCGCGAACAAAGAATCTCTGTTGGGCGAGATCGCTTTCGAGGGTTTTGACCTGTTCTGCGACTACTTCTACCGGGCACTGTCGGGCCCCACCCCGGCGGACCGGCTGTGGTTGTGCGGCAAGCATTACCTAGACTTCGCCACCCAGAACCCGCGGTACTACGAGGCCATGTTCACGGTGGCTGACCCGGCCACTCGCAGCGAGACGCAGATGGCCACCGCACTGCAGTTCCTCACTGATCGCGTCGCCGAAGCACGCGACGAACACACCATGGACTCATCTTGGAACAAGGCCACCGCCCTAAGCCTGTTCTCTCATTGCCACGGCATGGTCGTGCTTCACCTGGCGGCCAGGTATGACCCGGCCTTGGACTTTCCAACGTTCTTCAAACAGTCCCTACTCAGTTCGTTGGTGGGTGCCAACCTAGTGCCCGCTGATTATCGACCGCCGGAGGAAACCTCATGACCGAAGAAGCCACCACAAGCGATCTGCCAATTTCGCACAAGTACGGCAAGTCCTTGTCACCAGCAGGGCTGCGACCCACGGATGCACCCGAATGGATCGATGACATCGACAACCCGTACATCCAGGGACTGTTTGCGCCGACCGATCACGAGAGCGTGAACTCGGTGGACGTCGTCGCCGACATGGCGAGGCTCGCCGCGGGCGATCCGAACGTCCACCACCGACTGGTGACGGGCTTTCCCGAACAACGGAAGCAGCTGGTGCTCGATACCG
>JAHZKU010000247.1 GCA_022600255.1 Actinomycetes bacterium
CCATTTCGCTGGCCAGTTCCACCGCATCCAGCGCTGCCTCCACCCGACGAGCGGCGATCCGCACCCGGCTCGGATGCAGGTCCACCAGCGCCGAAAGAACCGCCGCGGCCGTCGCACCAGCGCCCAAGATTGCGACATCTCCCGGATACTGCTGAACGTCGATTTCGCGCAATGTGGTCTGAATCCCAGCGACATCGGTGTTGAATCCCAATCGTTCCCCTTCGGAGAAGATCACGGTATTCACGGCCCGAATCCGCTCGGCAACCGGATCGACAGCATCCAGTAGGGGCAGAACCGTCCTTTTGAGTGGCATGGTTAACGACAAGCCCAGCCAGGCGTCGTCGCAGTCCGCCACAAAACCGGCCAACCCCGCCTCCGTCACGTCGATCGCGTTGTATTCATAGGGCAGTCCCAGCGCCTGGTAGGCAGCGCTGTGCAGCACTGGACTGAGGGAGTGTCGAATGGGGTGGCCAAGGACCGCCGCCCGCTTCACGCCATGAGTCGGCTCTAGCCTGTCCAACTGCACTTACCTGCCAGATTCCGTTCGTGTTCTCCCAAGGTCGCGGCGAGGCAGGTCTGACCCTCCGGCCCATGCGCCCAGTAGGCGTAGTCGGTATCGGCCGGATTCAACGCCGCTTCAATGGCGACCCGTCCTGGGGAGTTGATCGGCGTCGGTGGGAGCCCGGCCACCTTGTAGGTGTTGTAGGGGCTGTTCGAATCCAACTCGGTATTCGTGAAGTTCGACTCGGCCTGTCGGAAAATGTAGTTCAAGGTGGCATCCACCTGCAGTAGCCCGAAGGTGCCGCCATCGGTTTCTGGGTTCAATCGATTGATGATTGCACTAGCGATCTCGGCGTAATCGTCGCCGACCCCCTCGGCCTGCACCAGCGAAGCGATAATGAGGGTCTCGTAGGGCGAATACTTGGTTTTTTTGGCTTCGGCGACGAAGTTGGTTTCCGCAGCCACCTCATCGAATCGGGCGACCATGGCGTTAAGAATCGTCTCTGCGGTGGAGTCCTTCTCGAACTGGTACGTGGCCGGGAACAAGAAACCTTCTGCCCGAGACTCACCTGTCCCCTTCGCCCACTTGGGCAGGGGCAACTGTTGCGGGGATGCAATCACACGCTCAAAGTTGCGTTTGGGGATACCGGTGGCTTCGCTGAGTTGTGCCACGACCTGGTCGCTGCGCAGACCCTCTTGAATGAGCACCACGTTTTCGTTGCGGGCCGCGGGATCCAGCAATCGCTCGACAGCGCCTGCGGCGGACATCTGCTCCAACATCAAGTAACTGCCGGGCGTAATGCCGGTAGCGTCCTCGTTGGCGGTGGCGGCCTTGGCAAAAGCGTCAACACTGGCTACCACATCAGCCTCAAACAACGTGTTGCCGATGGCCGACAGCGACTCGCCAGTCTGAACCTCAACAACCACTTCGCCGCTGCCTGGACCCGGATAGTCGGCTCCGGGGGCGGCCGCCTGAATCCGGTCGAAAACCAAGTAGCCTCCATAACCAACTGCAGCCAACGCCGCGAGCGCCACCACAAGGACGATCCCGACGGCGAGACCGCTACGTTTCTTCTTCCTCGGTGGCTTCGGGGAATCACCGCCACCGTCTCCTGCAGGGGAACCCTGCATGGACAATCCGACGTTGCTCATTTCTCATCTCCCGATCGTTCCAGGGGCGTCCCCGCCAGCCCACCGGAATGGCGTTGCGCATCAAGTGCGCCTTGCAAGATGGTGACAGCCGCAGCCTGATCAATCACGGACCGCGACTTCCGCGTGTTGCGACCGGCTTGCTGCATCCCCCGTTGCGAGTCCACGGTGGACAGTCGCTCGTCGACCAGTCGCACCGGCAATTCTGGATGCTCCCGCTGAATCCGGATCGCGAAAGAGCGAGCGGCTGTCGCCGCCGCACCCACCTCACCTTTCAGCGAAATGGGATCGCCCACATAGATCCGAGTGGCCGCGTATTCCGCGATGATCTCAGAAATGCGGCGATAGGGAGCGTCCTTGGCCTGCACTGTCTCAACCGGCACGGCCAATAGCCCGTCGGGATCGCTACGTGCGATCCCGATTCGGACAGACCCGTGGTCTATCCCGAGCGCCACCCCTGGTCTCATTGGATATTCAGACTCCCGATGTAAGCCTTGGCGGCCTCGAAGGACTCCGAGATTCCTTCCGGTTTGGAACCTCCGCCTTGGGCCATCTCGTCCTTGCCGCCGCCCCGACCCCCGAGCGCTGGCGCCATGGCACGCAAGAGTTCACCGGATTTGAGTCCAGCTTCGATCGCCTTGGCGTTGACCGTGGTCACGATGGCGACCTTGCCGTCGTTCACCGCAACGCCTGCGATCGCGACCGGAATGTCCTGGCGTGCTAGGCCCTTTGCCTTTTGCGCTAGTTGTCGCAGGTCTCCCCCAGAGACGCCCTTGGGCGCCCGGAACGTCCACAACCGCGCCCCACCGATGTCCTCACCAGCGCCCATCATGTCGTCGACGCGAGAGAGCATCTGGGCAGAACGCACCCGTTCCAGTTCCTTCTCGGCGTCCTTCAAGCGACCCAACATCACCTCGATGCGGTCCGGCAGCTCCTCCGGCCTGACCTTAACCATCTGAGACAGCTGATTGACGAGGTGATGTTCGCGCGCCAGAAATTGATAGGCGTCGGTGCCCACTAACGCCTCGACCCGGCGTACGCCGGCCCCGATGCTGGCCTCAGAGAGGAAGGAGACAACCCCGAGTTGGCCACTACGCGCCGCATGCGTGCCGCCGCACAGTTCCTTAGCCCAATCCCCCACGGATACGACCCGAACCACGTCGCCATACTTCTCGCCAAACAGCGCCATCGCACCGATCGCGATCGCGTCGTCTTGAGTCATCAGGTCCGCCGACACCGTGAGGTCCTCCTGCAGGACTTCATTTACTAGAGCTTCAGCGTCGTTCAGGACACTCTTGGGCACAGGAGTGGGCGATGGGAAGTCGAAACGCAACCGACCTGGTGCGTTCTCCGAGCCCATCTGCGTTGCGGTCTCGCCCAAGAGTTCCCGGAAGGCCCGATGAATCATGTGTGTGGCGGTGTGGGCTCGGCTGATGGCTTTGCGACGACCGATGTCGACCAGACCCTGGGCTGGTGCTCCAGCAACCACCTCGCCGTCGAGCACGCGGCCGCTGTGAACGTACAGGCCTGGCACTGGGGACTGCACGTCGTCCACTTCAAAGATGGCTCCGGTATCAGTGGCGATTCGCCCATGATCCCCCAGTTGGCCGCCCGCCTCGGCGTAGAAGGGTGTGCGATCGAGCACCACCTGAATCTCATCGCCTGGTTTGGCTGCCGCGACCTCGTCACTGCCCGATACCAATCCCACGATGCGTCCGTCTGTCACGACTTCGTCATAGCCGGTGAACTCGGTGACCCCAGCGCGATCCAGCATCTCGCGGTACGCGGTCGTGGCCGTCAAACCCGCTTTGCGCGACCGCGAATCTGCCTTTGCTCGCTCGCGCTGATCCTTCATGAGCCGACGGAACCCGGACTCGTCGACCTGAAGGCCCTGTTCTGCGGCCATCTCAAGTGTCAACTCGATCGGGAACCCGTGTGTGTCGTGCAACAAGAACGCCTTGTCACCACTAATCGCAGACTGTTGGGCTTCCTTGGCGCGTGACACGGCCACGTCGAAGATTTGGGTGCCAGCTTTCAACGTCTGCAGGAATGCGGCTTCCTCATTGGCCGCCACAGAGATCAATCGCTTCTGTTCCCTGACCAACTCCGGATACTGCGGGGACATCGCGGCAACCGTGGCTTCCACCAGCCGACCCATGCTGGGCTCCGTGCTCCCTAGCAGGCGCATGTCCCGCACGGCTCGGCGCAGAATTCGCCGCAACACGTACCCGCGGCCCTCGTTACCCGGGATCACTCCATCATTAATCAGGAATGTGCAGGTGCGGGCGTGGTCTGTCACAACCCGAAGGCGAATGTCAGCTTGGTCATCCTCACCATAGGCTTGCCCGCTGATCTCGCTGGCGCGATCCAATACGATTCGACTGGTGTCGATCTCGTAGATGTTCTCCACGCCCTGCAGGATGGAGGCCATTCGTTCGAGGCCCATCCCAGTGTCGATATTCTTCGCCGGGAGTTCATTCAGAATCTGATAGCCCTCTTTGGCTGGGCCTGGGCCTCTCTCGTTCTGCATGAACACGAGATTCCAGACCTCTAAGAAGCGATCTTCATCCGCAATCGGGCCGCCATCCTTGCCGTATTCGGGCCCACGATCGTAGTAGATCTCCGAGCAGGGACCGCACGGTCCAGGCACCCCCATGGACCAGTAGTTGTCGGCCTGGCCCCGTCGTTGAATGCGCTGCGCCGGAAGACCGACCACCTCTTCCCAGATCCGCGCTGCTTCATCGTCGTCGTGATAAACAGTGGCCCAGAGCCGTTCAGGGTCAAACCCGTAGCCCCCTTCGGCGATGGGGTTGGTGAGCAATTCCCACGCATACGGGATCGCCTGCTCCTTGAAGTAATCCCCAAATGAGAAATTTCCCGCCATCTGAAAGAAGGAGGCGTGCCGAGTGGTCTTGCCGACCTCATCAATGTCGAGTGTTCGCACGCACTTCTGCACAGACGTTGCTGTCGGGTGCGGCGGCGGCGCTTCACCGAGGAAGTACGGTTTGAATGGCACCATGCCCGCATTGACGAACAGCAAGGTGGGGTCGTCCAGGATGAGTGATGCAGATGGGATCACCGCGTGGCCACGATCAGCGAAGAACTGCAGGAACCTCGATCGAATCTCAGCAGAGTCCATCAGGCTGAATACCGCTGTCGTTGCGGAGCGACCCGCGCCCGACCGACCTGCACCAATCGGGCCGACGCGCGACGTCCGAGAGAGGGTTCGGGACGCTGCGGATCAGTGATCGCAACCTCAGCGGGTTGGGGCGCCGACTGGGCCAGCCTGGCGTTGGCCGCAACCAACTCCGCGATCCGGGCCTCACTGATCTGGGCATCCTTGGCCGCTTGCGCTTCTGCGAGTGCGTTACGAGAGTGATTGAGCATGGATGAAGCCGTGGCCGCCAATACGGACGCATTGCCAGCAAAACCGCGTTCCTTCGCTTCCTCCCAGGCTTGGGTTCCGCGTCTATAGACGTAGATGCCGCCAGCGGCGCCTAGTCCTGCCCAAAGCAGTCGGCTCATGAACTCCTCCTCGCACAAGTACTTTGAGATTACCGCAGCAAGGGTGGATCACCGTCATGTGAGGTCGGTGGTTTGGATCCGAGCAACCTCCGCCGATGGCGCCAGGTTTGGGCTATGGCATTTTCCATCGCGCCGAACGCCACATGCCGGCAACCGGTGGCCCGCCCGGGCCGAAACTGAACCGGGAGCGCACTTCGTACCCCAGA
>JAHZKU010000248.1 GCA_022600255.1 Actinomycetes bacterium
GGGGTCGGCAGCAAGGTCTAGTGGGTAGCGGACTTCGGCTTGCCATTGCGAGGCGGGAGTTGCGGCGACTCGCGCGAACGCTGGCGCGATCACTTTGGGGTCAAAGATGGAGTCCCGCTTCAGCGTGCCCATGATGGTAATCGTGCAGACGCGGATGTTCTCGGGGGCCAACTCTTCACAGGCAGCGATCGCGAGGTTTCGGATGCCCGCCTTTTGCACGCTCAAGCCGACCGCGGCCGCCCACGGGTTGACGGCGGTGGCGCTTCCGGTGAAGATGACGGTCCCGGAGCCGGCCGCTCGCATGGCGGGTAACACCGCTTGTAAGGTCACTAGGCCCCCCGTGATCCCAACCGCGAGCCCAGCCGCGAATTCGCCAGGGGGCACTTCGGAGGGCGGCCCATCCACAAAAGCCGAGGCGTTATAGATTACGACGTCGGCGGTACCGACTTCGGTGGTCAGGCCGCCAATGGCATTCACGAGCTCGAGAGTATCTCCGGTATCGGCAACAGCCGCTTTGGCCCGGATGTCCTGCTCCACTAGGCCGTCCACGATCGTTTCCAGGGTTTGCGAGTCGTTGCCGATGAGCGCCACGGGTTGGTCCGGCGATCCGAAGGTGTGGGCCAGAGCTGTTCCCATGCCCGGCCCCGCTCCCACGATTAGTACTGACATCGGGTACTCCTATCGATTGGCGATTGCGTCTTCATAAACGGTCACAGTGCGTCTGGCGATGGCATCCCACGCAAAGTGGGTAACCGCACGCTCCCGGCCTGCGACGCCGAATTGGGTCGCCAACGCAGCATCGGTACAGACTGTGTTCACGGCCGCAGCGAAGTCTTCTTCAAACTGTTTTGGGTCGCTCTGGTCGTAGTGCACCAACAGTCCGGTCTCACCGGCGTCTACCACCTCAGGGATGCCGCCTACGTCACTAGCGACAACGGCCGTTTCGCAAGCCATCGCTTCTAGATTCACGATGCCCAGCGGTTCATAAACCGACGGGCAGACGAAGGCCGTGGCGTGGGAGTAGAACTCAATGATGTCTTCTTTGCCCATCTGCTCGTCGATCCAGATTACGCGATCCTCTCCGCGCCTGGCCTTCAGCGCCACGATTTGGGCAGCGACCTCGTCGCCGAGTTCGGGGGTATCCGGTGACGATGCGGCCAAGACCAGTCGGACCCCAGGTGCGAAGTGTTCCGCCGCGCGCAGCAGGTGGGGCAGCCCCTTCTGACGGGTGATGCGACCCACGAAGAATGCGAACGGCTCATCGGCGGGCACACCGTACCGCTCTAGCGCCCCGGTGGCGGCCACTGGCGTATATACATTGGTGTCAATGCCGTTGTGCACCACCTTGACTTTATCGGGGTCGACATCTGGGTAGCAGTCCAGCACGTCAGCCCGCATTCCGTGGCTGACCGCGATGATCGCGTCGGCATCGCGGTAGGCGGCTCGCTCTACCCAGGAGGAAATCCGATAACCACCGCCGAGTTGCTCTTCCTTCCATGGTCGGCGTGGCTCCAGGGAGTGCGCACTGATCACGTGGGGTACGCCGTAAAGCAGGGACGCCAAGTGGCCGGCCATGTTGGCGTACCAGGTGTGAGAGTGCATGAGGTCGCAGCCGGCAGCGGCGTCCACCATCTCTAGATCCACAGCGAGGGTCTGCACCGCCATGTTGGCATCACTGTAGGCGGCTGGCGGCGAGAACGCCTGCGCGTCGGTGCGCTCTTCCCCGAAGCAGAAAACGTCCACCTCCTCTAGCAGGCGGAGCTGCTGCACCAGTTGTTCTACGTGAACCCCGGCGCCTCCATAGACGTCCGGTGGCCATTCGCGGGTAAAGATGCCGATTTTCACGATTCGAGCCTAGGGCGCTGACCCCCGGTGTCGCCGCTTGAGCAGCGATTGCGCCGAATCTGATTCGTCGCCCGCTGGCTAGCCCGGCGGCCGCGGTCGGCAGTAGCTCGCTCAAAGATCGCTGCAGCGGCAGGATCGCAGCTGCGCGGCCAGGACCAGACAGCGTCATCCCACCCCCTCTTGGCGTTCTGGAGCGCAATGGTGCACCATGCTGGCTAGGCTGATGTGCGTGACTTCACCACGGGTATTAGGCATCGTATTGGCAGGCGGAGCAGGTAAGCGGTTGATGCCGCTGACAGCGGATCGGGCGAAACCGGCCGTTCCCTTTGGTGGCAACTATCGCTTGATCGACTTTGTGCTCTCCAACATGGTCAACGGTGGCTACCACCGGATTTGCGTGCTCACGCAATACAAATCCCACTCGTTGGACAGACACATCACCCAAACGTGGCGGCTTTCCGCCATGACGGGCGATTACGTGACGCCGGTCCCCGCGCAGCAACGACTCGGGCCACGCTGGTACACCGGCAGTGCCGATGCAATCCTGCAAAGCCTGAACCTGATCTACGACGACCAGCCCGACTATGTCGTGGTTTTTGGGGCGGACCATGTGTATCGCATGGACCCGCGCCAGATGGTTGCTCAGCACATGGAGTCTGGAGCCGCGGTAACGGTGGCGGGCATCCCGATGCCGCGGCGTGACGCGCACGAGTTTGGGGTAATTCAAGTCGCCAACGATGGCATGAAAATCGAAAGTTTCTTGGAGAAGCCAGCCGATCCGCCAGGGATCCCAGGTAGCCCGGAGCAGTCGTACGTTTCGATGGGTAACTACGTGTTCTCTACTGACGCACTAGTGGACGCTCTAAAAGCGGATGCTGAGGACGAACGCTCCGTCCACGACATGGGCGGCAACATCATCCCGATGTTGACCGCGCGGGGGGAGGCCTACGTATACGACTTCGACAAGAACGAGGTGCCTGGTTCCACCGAAAGAGACCATGCGTATTGGCGGGATGTTGGGTCCTTGGACGCGTATCACGATGCCCACATGGATCTTGTTTCAGTCCATCCGGTCTTCAACCTCTACAACACAAAGTGGCCGATCTTGTCATCACCACCATCGTTGCCGCCAGCGAAGTTCGTAGAAGGCGGTACGGCCCAGGACTCGATGGTCGGGTCGGGTTCGATCATCGCTGGTGCCCGGTTACAGTCGTCGGTGATCTCGCACAGTGTCAACGTTTTGGAGGGCTCCTACGTGGAAGGAAGTGTCCTCATGCCTGGTGTGGTGATCGGCCAAGACGCGGTGTTGAAGAATGTGATTTTGGACAAGAACGTGATTGTACCGCCCGGTGCACAGCTTGGGGTGGATCTGGAGGCCGATCGCGCCAAGTACACCGTCAGTGCGGGTGGGGTGGTCGTGCTAGGCAAGGGGCAAGAGGTAATTCCCTAGCGATCGTCGCTGGGAATACTCCGACGTTGTAGTGAGTAGCGCAGGAGTTTGCCGAGCGGTGACGCGAAGGCACAAGTGGAGTGCATGAGCGACGGCGTTGGTACTTGGACCTTGGGAATAGCCCATCGTTGTGGTTGGTAGCAGGGCTTCCGACCTTCGGGATGAGCCCCTGCGTAAGGAGGGTAACCATGAGCACCACGCAAGAGTTCGACATCGAGGGGATGACCTGCGCTTCGTGTGCGGCGCGGATTCAGAAGCGGGTCAATCGACTCCCGGGGGTAACGGCCACCGTCAACCTCGCTACCCACTCCGCCGCTGTCGAACTTGAACCGGGGACCGCCCCCGATGATGTCATCAACGTCATCTCCGATCTGGGCTACTCCGCTAGTCCCGCTGCGGACTTGCTGGCCCCCAGTGATCCATCAGAAAAACCAGCCGCCGGGGATCACAGCAACCACGGTGGCGCAGTTGACGATTTGCGCCGGCGACTGTTTGTGGCAATCCCGTTGGCCGCGATTGTTGCAGTCATCGGGATGGTCCCGTTACTGCATTCTCAGACGTGGTTGCTCTGGTTATCCGTGGCGCTGGCAACCCCGGTGGTCTGGTGGTCTGGTTGGCCTATCCATGCCTCCGCCGTGAAGGGCCTACGACACGGCAGCGTCGGCATGGACACGCTGGTCTCGCTGGGTTCCAGCGTGGCCTACTTCTGGTCCTTGGTGCAGATCATCATCGGTGACACCGAGGTCTACGCCGAAGTCGCGGCTGTCGTCATTACCTTCATCCTCTTGGGGCGCTGGTTGGAGGCCCGCGCGACGCAAGCAACTTCTGGTGCGCTGGAGGCGCTCAGCCACTTGCAGGTCAACGAGGTGACCATCATCGCCGATGATGGCACGGAGTCTGTGCGCCCCACGTCGCAGTTGCGAGTTGGGCAGAAGTTCCTGGTCCGGCCGGGTGAACGTATCGCGACCGACGGGGCCGTGGTGGACGGTCACTCCGACGTGGATGCCTCCCTAGTCACGGGAGAGTCCCTGCCTGTGGATGTGGATTCCGGTTCAGAGGTGATTGGTGGATCGATCAATGGAACCGGCCGGTTGGTGGTGGCCGCGACGTCCGTGGGCGCGAACACGGTGTTGGCGCGGATCGCCACGCTAATCAAGGAAGCCCAGCAGACCCGAGCACCCGTCGAACGTTTGGTGGACCGGATCGCTTCGGTGTTCGTGCCCATCGTGTTGGTCCTTGCGCTCCTCACCCTCGCGGGTTGGCTGATTGCCGGAGAGTCGGCGGACTTCGCAATCGGCGCCGCCGTCGCGGTACTCGTGATCGCCTGCCCCTGCGCGCTGGGGCTGGCCACGCCCACCGCGCTTGTGGCTGGCACTGGGCGCGGCGCCGAGTTGGGGGTCCTGTTGCGCGGTCCCCAAGTGCTGGAAGCAGCGCAGTCCATTGACACGGTGGTGCTGGACAAGACTGGAACGGTGACGACTGGACAGATGACCGTGGATCAGGTGGTGGGCGGATCCCCAGAACAGCGGCTCCAGATTGCTGCCCTCGAGTCGGCCTCCGAACACCCCATCGGCAAAGCGATTGCTGGCGAGCTTGCGGGCGGGGCAGCACTGCCGCCGGTCGTGGATTTCGCGGCCCTGGCCGGGGTAGGCGCCCAGGCGCAAGTGCATGGGCAGACGGTGCACGTGGGCAAGGTGGAATCAACCGAAGGCTTCCCACCTGAACTTGCCACTGCGGTGGACCAAGCGATTCAGGACGGGCTAACCCCGGTGCTTGCTGCGATTTCGGACGAGCCGGTCGCGGTGATGGTGGTGGGCGATCACCCCAAACCCAGCAGTGCTGCTGCGATAGCACGGTTGAAAGAACTCGGGCTGACTCCCGTACTTCTCAGCGGTGATCGGGCATCCACGGCGGATGCGATTGCTAGCCAAGTAGGAATAGACCAAGTGCTGGCGGATGTGCGGCCCGAGGGCAAAGTGTCGGAGATCCAGGCATTGCAGCATGAGGGTCACCATGTGGCCATGGTGGGCGACGGAATCAATGATGCGGCGGCCCTCGCAACCGCAAACCTGGGGATCGCGATGGGTTCGGGGACGGACGCGGCGCGAGAAGCGGCAGACCTCACGATCGTGCGCGATGATCTGGAATCGGTGGCCGATGCAATCGCATTGGCGCGCCGCACCTGGCGCACGATCAAGCAGAACTTGTTCTGGGCGTTTGGCTACAACGTGGCGGCAATCCCGTTGGCGATGAGTGGTCGGCTGTCGCCCATGATCGCGGGTGGCGCAATGGCGCTGTCGAGTGTCTTGGTTGTCAGCAACTCCCTACGACTGCGTCGTTACAAGCCGTAGCGCCACGTTAGTCCGACCGCAGTTCAGGAGCGCGTCCGTGTGGTCAAGGTGTTGTTACGGAGTCTGCGGGGTCTGGCCCTGCGCGGGATTGAGTTCGGAAACGTCTACCACGTCTTCGGCTGGGGGTGCGGTCACGTCTACCTCGACGCCGTAGTCACTGAAGGTCATTGAGGTGCTGCTCTTGACTTCCTGGCCCTCGACCTTTGCCTTCACGATGGTGTTCACGCGGACCAGTCGGTCTTCCTCGTCGACCCAGACCTCCACATCAGCCGTGCCCTTGACCTCACCGTTTTGGTCGGCGAGGCCCGCGTCCGCCATGGCGTCCTGAATCTTCATACTGCCTTCGTACTTAGTGGTGGCAACACCGTCGATGTCTTCCTTGCCGACCTTCTTGATGCCCGTTAGTTCGGACAGATTTCCCATCGAATCCTGCGGCGACAAGATGCTATCGGTCAGGCCAAGTTGCTCAATGGGCATCTCCACCCAGTTGTCCCCGCCGAGTTCGGCCATTTTGACGTAACTCTTACCGTCAACAACGACCAACTCGGCGTTGACCTTCTGTCCGCCCGCGTTGGAAGTAATGGTGGTTTGAATCTGCTGGGGATCGAAGTTGTAAACCCCGTCGAGTTGGACGCTCCCCGCGGCGGCAGCCGGACCTGCGGAACTCTCTATATCGGCACGGAAGCGAGCCGAGCCCGACGCAGCGGTGTTCTCAGCAGCCTGCTTGAGCACGGCCTGCTCCACCGTGAGTTCAGCGGTCGATTCCGGTGTTGCGGATGCCGTCGCCTCGCCCCCAGCCGGAATGTCTGTTCCTTCAGAACTGGTGCACCCGGCTAGCGTGATGGCCAGGCCGGCCACGCCGGCGGCCGCCATGGTTCGAAACGGCATGCTGCTTCGTGTCATTTTCACAGTCACATCTCCAGGCGATTGAGGTCAGGTGTTCATCCTAGACGCACACCGTGTGATCTCGATGGGAATCTATCGTCTGAAACGCACTCGTTAGGTTTGCCAACTCTGTTTGGCTGGGGAAGCGCCGATTCAGTGCGGCGCGCGCACCGTCAACGGAGCGGTCAGTGACGACGGAGCCGGGTCCGACAGGCGAGCAAGGGCGGGGAGGGCCACGGGGTACCAACTGCTTCGTACGGAGTCGTGCCGGGTGATTTAGGCTGGGTTGGTGATTACCCACGTTGTGATGTTCACGTTGGCCGACTCTGACGACGTTGCCGAGGCGGTGCAACGTTTGGAAGCGATGTCTGGTCAGATTCCCGGTCTGGCGCATATCACCGCTGGCGCCGATCAGAATCGCGGTCCTGCGGCCCATGATGTCGTTCTGGTCACGCGCCATGAGGACGCAGCCGCCCTGCAGGCTTACGCCGAGCACCCGGTACACCAAGAAGTCATTGCCTGGCTGAAACCGCGCTGGACGCAGCGGGCGGTAGTGGATACAGAAGATCTTGCCTTCTGAGAGCTAGCAAGTCGCCGAGGGCTCGGCCAGGTTCGCCAACTCTGCGGTCACGCATGATCCACTTGCCTATCCTCACGCGGCTTCGGTTGCCTGCTATTGGCTTTCAGCAGCATTTTCTGGCGATGTTGGTGCTCGCTCTCCATCTGGCGAAGCGCAGGTCACCTAACCGAAGCGACCCGAGATGTAATCCTCAGTTGCGGGCTCGTCAGGGTTGGAGAAGATCTTTTGGGTTGGGCCCATCTCGATCAACTGGCCAGGTTGCCCAACCCCAGCGATGTTGAAGAAGGCGGTTGTGTCGCTGACCCGGCTGGCTTGCTGCATGTTGTGCGTCACGATCACAACCGTGTACTCGGTCTTGAGTTCAGTAATCAGATCCTCGATGGCCAACGTTGAGATGGGGTCGAGCGCGGAACAAGGCTCGTCCATCAAGATCACATCGGGGCTGACGGCAATCGCGCGGGCGATACACAAACGTTGCTGTTGCCCCCCGGACAGGCCAGCGCCGGGTCGATCCAGTCGGTCCTTGACCTCCTCCCAGAGGTTCGCGCTGCGCAAGGCCCGCTCGGCGACCTCAGCCAAAGTGGACTTGTTGCGCTCGCCGTTCAGCTTCAACCCGGCAACCACGTTGTCGAAAATCGACATCGTCGGAAACGGGTTTGGCCGCTGGAATACCATGCCAACATCGCGGCGCACGGCAACGGGGTCCACCCCCGCAGCCAGGGTGTTCTCGCCGTTCATCATGAGCTGGCCCTCGACCCGACCGCCGGGGATCGTCTCAATCATGCGATTCATGGTCCGTAAGAATGTCGTTTTTCCGCAGCCGGACGGACCGATGAACGCTGTCACGGCGTTTGGTTCGATTTCCATGTTGATGTCTTCCACCGCCAGAAAGCTGGAGTAGTAGACGTTGACGTCGATTGCTTCAATGTTCTTGGCCATGCTGTCTCACTTCTTCGTGCCGGAGTAACGGCTGATCAGGCGGGCCCCTAAGTTAAGGGCCATAACGATGAGGATCAGGGTCAGTGCTGCGGCCCAGGCGCGATCTTGCCCCGGCGGCAGGGGATTGCCGCGTTCCACGTTGATCATCAGCGGTAGCGCGGCCTGCTCCCCACTGAATGGGTTCGCGTTGAAAGACGACGTGTACCCAACCAGGATCAACAGCGGGGCAGTTTCGCCCATAATGCGTGCGATGCCCAGCATGATCGCGGTGATGATGCCACTGATTGAGGTCGGGATCACCACCTTGAGGATTGTCAGGTATCTAGGCACTCCCAAGGCGTAGGAAGCCTCCCGCAGTTCATTTGGCACGATGCGCAGCATCTCCTCAGTGCCACGCACGACCACTGGGATCATCAGCAGGGTTAGTGCCAAGGAAACCGCAAACCCCATCCGATTGGCGCCCAAAGTGGTAATCAACAGGGCGTAGATGAACAGCCCTGAAACGATTGAGGGAATACCGGTCAGGATGTCGACCATGAAGGAAAGCGGCTTGACGAGCTTCTTCTCCTTGTATTCCACCAAGTAGATGCCGCCGAGGACCCCAATCGGGATCGAGATCAGGGCGGCGATGCCGACCTGGATCAAACTTCCTTGAATGGCGGCCGCGGCCCCGCCGCCGTAGTCGCGGGGGCCGATGTTGCGCTGTGATTGGGTCCACCACTCCACACTCAGGACAAGATCGATGCCCCGGGTAACGACGGTGAACAAGACCCATGCGAGCGGAATCAGGGCCAACACACAGGCGGCCAGAATCAGCCAACGAGCAATCTGGTCCACGATTAGGCGGCGTCGGGAGATGGGCTTGAGCGTGTGCTGCACGCGGGTGGGCGGCCGCGGAGTTGCTGTCTTGATACTCATTCTGAGTACTCCTTCCGCCGGTTAATGACCCATCGGGCAATGGCGTTCACGACAAACGTGAGGATGAACAACACCAGACCCGCGGCGATGTAGGCCCCGGTCTTCTCCGGGGAATCGAACTCCGCGGCGTTGTTGGCAATCTTGGAGGCGAACGTCTCACCACCGGCGAAGAGCGACGGGTTGAAGTCGGCGTTGGGGGCCGGCTTGGACAGGATGATCATCACGGCGATGGTTTCGCCCAACGCGCGACCCAAGCCCAACATCGATGCCGAGATGATGCCCGGCTTACCGAACGGGAGAACCACCATCTTGATGGCCTCCCACTTGGTTGCCCCTAGGGCCAGTGCGGCTTCCTTGTTCAGGAGTGGAGTCTGGTCCACAACCTCTCGGCTAATGGCGGTGATGATCGGCAAGATCATGATTGCCAACACCACCCCAGCGGTGAACACCGTGCCGGGGGACTTGATGCCATCGCCAAACAGCGGGAACCAGCCCAGGGTGCTGTTCAGGAATGTGGCCACAGGCTGGATAACGGGGGCCAGCACGATGATGCCCCAAAGGCCGAAGATGATCGACGGGACGGCCGCCAAGAGGTCCACAACGTAGGCGACCGGTTTGGCAAGTTTGAGGGGCGCGTATTGCGTGATGTAGAGCGCAATACCGATAGCGACCGGGACCGCTAGGGCCATCGCGAAGACCGAGCTCAGGACCGTGGTGTAGAGCAGGTCAAGAATCCCGAATCGTAGGTCGTCAGTGTCGCTGACATCCCACTCACGCGAAAACAGGAAAGAGACCTGGTCGGCCATCACCGATGGAATGGCCTGCCACAACAGGAATACGCCCACCAACACCACGGTGACGATGATGGCGATCCCGGCGGAGCTGGTGAGGAACGCAACGGCGCGGTCACCACCGCGCCCTGTTGAGCGTGACTTCTGGCTGGGCTTGGTATCTGGTGGATAGAACGCAGTCATGAATTCACCCTCCAATCTGTGGTGTCGAACCGTTGTGAAGTATCTGTGTGCTAGGCCCCGGTTTCAGTATTGGCCGGAGACTGAATCGCAGTTGGCGACGCGAGGATTTCGTCTTGGACCGTTGGCCGAGCGTTAACCTACTGTTCACGTGAAACCGATTGGGCCGGGTTGGTCGCTCGCCCGGGGAAAGAACTGCCGGAAAGACCGGTGGGCCGCCAAGAAGATGACCTTCTCAGGCGGCCCACCGGTCTTATCGGCTCAGTTAGGAGATAGCCGCGACAGCGGTCTCTACCTTGTCCTCGACTGAGGTCGGCAGCGGGGCGTAACCGATGTCGACGAGGATTCCCTGACCAGCGGTGCTAGCGGTGTATCCCAAGAAGGACTTCACCAAGGCCGAGACGTCTGAGGATTGACCAGCAGAACAAACGATCTCGTAGGTCACGAGCACGATGGGGTAGGCGCCAGGCTCGCTCGTGGCGTAGTCAAGTTCCAGCTCCA
>JAHZKU010000249.1 GCA_022600255.1 Actinomycetes bacterium
GCGTAGGCCCTACCTTAACCGGACTCCCCTAGTTCGGGAGTCATCCCCTCCGACAAAGTGAGCTGATCACTACCCAAATTGTTAGCTGGGCCGGTTGGCGTGGGCGGTTCCAAGTCAAAATGGCGCCAAGCGGCTGCGGTGGCCACTCGACCACGCGGAGTCCGCGTCACAAATCCGAGCCGTACCAAAAAGGATTCGGCCACAGTTTCCACGGTTTCTGGCTCCTCACCGATCGCCACGGCCAGCGTGGAAAGCCCCACTGGGCCACCGTCAAATCGCTCCAACATGGCCCGCAGCACAGCGTTGTCCAGCCGATCCAAGCCGAGGTCATCCACCTCGTACAGCTGTAACGCGGCTTCGGCGACGTCCCCACTCACCACCCCATCACCGTGCACCTGGGCAAAGTCCCGCACTCGACGCAGCAGACGGTTCGCCACCCGAGGTGTGCCGCGACTCCGGCTAGCGATGACCGCGATCCCATCCGCGTTCGCGGGCACGCCCAGCAGCCCCGCCGACCGTTGCACGATAGTGGTCAAGCTCTCGGTGTCGTAGAAGTCCATGTGTGCGGTGAACCCGAAGCGGTCCCGCAGTGGTCCGGGCAGCAATCCAGACCGGGTGGTGGCGCCAACGAGCGTGAACGGCTCTAGATCCAGTGGGACCGCTGTTGCCCCGGGCCCCTTGCCGACAATGATGTCAACACGGAAATCCTCCATGGCCATGTAGAGCATCTCCTGGGCTGATCTGGCCGTGCGGTGAATCTCGTCCAGAAACAGAATCTCTCCCGGCTGCAGACTCGTCAGCAAGGCTGCCAAATCGCCGGCGTGCTGGAGGGCTGGTCCGCTCGTGATCCGAAACGGTGCCTCCATCTCGGCCGCGATGATGCCGGCCAGCGTCGTTTTGCCCAAACCCGGGGGCCCAGACAACAACACGTGATCTGCCGGCTTGTCGCGGAGCCGGGAAGCTTGCAGGACGAGATCTAGTTGATCCCTAACGCGCGGTTGCCCGACGAAATCAGACAGCGATTTGGGACGCAGTGCCGACTCCTCGGCAGTCTCGAATGGTTCGGCATCCGCCCCCACGATGCGGTCCGATGTCATGAGCGGTTCAACTCCAGCAATGCCGCCCGCATCATGCTGGCGACGGAAAGTGACTCAGGTTCGGTCACGTCCGAGCTCATCCGCGTGACAACAAGATCAATGGCGGTACCGGCCTCACGGCTGCTCCAGCCCAGGGAGACCAGCCCGGAATGGACGTCGGCACGCCACGGCTGCTGCTCAGCGGCTGGCTCACCCGGCGCCTTGCTGGGCGCAGCGCCAGTTGGGAGTGTCAGCTTGTCCGCCAACTCCAAGATGATTCGCTGCGCCCCCTTGCGTCCAATCCCCGACACTTGCATCAGGGCCTTCTCATCGGCGGCCGCCACAGCGCGCTGCAAACCATCGGCTGAGAGTGTGCTGATCAGCCCTTGTGCGGTCTTGGGGCCAATCCCTGAGACTGACTGAACAACATCAAATGCGGCACGATCGGCGTCATCGGCGAATCCGTAGAGGGTCCAGGAATCCTCCCGAACGATCAGTGAAGTCGGGATCTGGTGGGCGTCTCCCACCTGTAACGAGCCAGTCGTGCCAGTGCTGGCCTCAACGCGAATCCCAATCCCGGAGACGTCGAGCACTACGTGGTCATTGCCGAGTTGAGCAACTTCGCCGCGAACAAACTGGATCAAGGCAGCCTCCCTGCTGCGACGGAAAGCCGGTTGGTGAAGGGCGCGCGCCACACATGACAGATGGCCAGCGCCAGCGCATCGGAAACGTCCGCAGGCTTGGCCGGTTGCTCAAGTCTCAATAGTCGTTTCACCATCGCAGCGATTTGGGGTTTGTCCGCACGGCCGTTCCCGGTGACGGCCGCTTTCACTTCACTGGGCGTGTGGCTGGTAACCGGCAGGCCGCGCGCCGCGGCACAAAGCATCACAACAGCGGAGGCCTGTGCCGTTCCGATCGCGGTTCGCACGTTGTTCTGCGCAAAGACTCGCTCAACGGCCACACGATCAGGCGCAAACTCGATGAAATACTCCGATAGTTCAGTCTGGATAGCCAGCAATCGCTCTTCGGTCGGGAGTTCGGGACCTGTGCGAATGACACCGGCGGCGACTAGGGCCACCCGCCGAGATGAGTCGCCGTCGATGACGCCCACACCACACCGAGTCAAACCCGGATCGACCGCTAGCACGCGCACAGTGACACTTCCCCGTGATCCGCCCAGGAACGCAATCGCCCGACTGCGGAAGACCCCTGAGCAGGAGACGGGAGCCAATCATCAGCGGCAGGAACCCGGACCGCCGGACATGTCGAACACATGTTCGCACTCTAGCCCGCATTCACCGATTTCGTCAGCAGCCACGCCCGATCACCTCAGCCCGCGGACGCCCAAGGACCACCAACCCCGTGGTCGAGACCGGTCTGCGTGGCCCGAACCCAGCTCACAGCAGTTCGGCGACGCTTTCACGGCCAACCTGTCACGGCCTCTGGAGTCACTGCGACCGCGCCGCGCAACTAGGCGTCCTTGGGTGGCGTTGCCACGGTCTTTTTTGCCGCGCTGGCTGGCTTGGCCACCGCCTTCTTCGCCTGGGCCGCTGGTTTGCTCACCGACTTCTCCGTTGGTTTCGCGACGGCCTTCTTGGTCGCGGTTTCCTTGGCCGGTGTCTTCTTAGCGGCTGGCTTCTTGGTCGCGGCCTTCTTTGCCGGTGCTTTCTTGGCAGCCGCTTTCTTGGCGGCTGGCTTCTTGGCCGCGGCCTTCTTTGCCGCAGCTTTCTTCGCCGGTGCCTTCTTGGCAGCCGCCTTCTTGGAAGCC
>JAHZKU010000022.1 GCA_022600255.1 Actinomycetes bacterium
CCGGCGCGGGCTTTCACCGGCCCGGTGGCGGTCTGCCGCAGCGGCGTCGCCCAGCAGCGTTCGAGGAACTGCGCGATCGCAGCGATCGTGCCGCGGCGACGGGTCAGCCGGTACGGGTTTTCCTAATCAAACTGGGAACGACCGCTCGCAACTCGGCGCGCGTCTCATTCGCCAGAAATCTGTTCGCGGCTGGCGGCATTGAGTCAATCGAGATCGAATATGTCCCCGATCGCGCGCTTGAGTTGCCCGCAGATGGCGCTCCCATCGTTGCCTGCCTGTGTGGTGACGACAAGACCTACGCCAGTCAAGCCATCGTCGCGGCGGGGGCGGTGCCACATGGCGCCAGCCTGTGGTTAGCTGGCAAACCTCGCGATCAAGCTGAGGCATACGAGGCCGCGGGTATCACGGGGTTTATCTATGCCGGATGTGATGCCTTGGCGGTCCTGCGAGCGACACTGGCCGAGTTGGAGGTCCCCCGATGAGCCGTATTCCGTCATTTGCTGATGTGCCGTTGTGGCCCGGGGCTGATCACCAGTTTGAGGAGCAGAACTCACCACGCGCGGATGACGTCTCGGCCACTGGCGGGGAGACGGTTTGGCAGACCCCGGAAGGGATTGACATCCAGGATGTCTATGGTCCCTCAGATGTGGCCGAGTTGGATTTCTTGGCCGGGCTGCCTGGAATACCGCCCTACGTGCGCGGGCCCTATCCGACCATGTACGTGACCCGGCCTTGGACGGTGCGGCAGTACGCGGGCTTCTCTACAGCCGAGGAATCCAATGCGTTCTATCGCCGCAATCTTGAGGCCGGGCAGAAGGGGTTGTCGGTGGCCTTCGACCTAGCCACGCATCGGGGCTATGACAGCGACCACCCCCGTGTCGTGGGCGACGTTGGGATGGCCGGCGTAGCCATCGACTCCATCCTGGACATGGAGCAGTTGTTTGACGGCATCCCGTTGGATCAGATGAGTGTCTCTATGACGATGAACGGCGCGGTGTTGCCCATCATGGCGCTGTTCATCGTTGCGGCCGAGGAACAAGGGGTGCCGCCGGAGAAGCTCACCGGGACCATTCAGAACGACATTCTGAAAGAGTTCATGGTCCGCAACACCTACATCTATCCGCCCGAACCGAGCATGAGCATCATCTCGGATATCTTCGCCTACACCTCGGAGAAGATGCCAAGGTTCAACTCCATCTCGATTTCGGGCTATCACATGCAGGAGGCGGGAGCCACTGCCGACCTGGAGTTGGCATACACCTTGGCGGACGGCGTGGAATACCTCCGGGCCGGGGTCGCCGCCGGATTGCCGGTAGATGCGTTCGCACCTCGGCTATCGTTCTTCTGGGCGGTCGGGATGAACTTCTTCATGGAAGTTGCCAAACTACGAGCGGCTCGGCTGATCTGGGCCGAGTTGGTGTCGCGGTTTGAACCCAAGAACGATAAGTCGTTGTCCCTGCGAACCCACTGCCAGACATCGGGTTGGTCGCTCACCGCGCAAGATCCCTTCAACAATGTGATGCGGACCTGTATCGAGGCCATGGCTGCGACGCAGGGCCACACCCAATCACTCCACACGAATGCGCTGGATGAGGCGCTGGCGTTGCCGACCGACTTCTCCGCACGGATCGCACGAAACACGCAACTGCTTCTACAGCAAGAGTCTGGGACCACCAAGGTGATCGACCCGTGGGGTGGCTCCTATTATGTGGAGCGACTGACCCACGACTTGGCCGTCCGCGCATTGGAACACATTGACGAGGTGGAGGCGGCCGGCGGGATGGCAAAAGCCATTAACGAAGGCATTCCCAAGTTGCGGATTGAGGAGGCGGCCGCGCGCACCCAAGCACGCATCGACTCTGGCCAGCAGACAATGGTCGGGGTGAACAAGTACCAACCCGACCAGGACGAGGGAGTGGAGGTCCTCAAGGTTGACAACAGCGCGGTTCGAGCCGCCCAGTTGCGCAAACTCGACCGACTGCGGGCCGAACGCGACGACGCAGCCGTGAACGTGGCCCTGACGGCCCTGCGGCAAGCGGCGCAAGCCTTGACAGACGGTGAGCGAGCGCCGGGTCTTGATCAGAATCTGCTCAAGTTGAGCGTCGACGCGGCCCGGGCCCGCGCTACCGTTGGGGAGATTTCGGCAGCAATGGAGGACGTTTTTGGGCGTCATCAAGCCACGATCCATACAATCTCAGGGGTGTACCGAGAAGCCGCTGGTGAGGACAACTCCGTGAACGCGGCCCGAGCTGCCGCAGATGAGTTCGCCCAGGAGCACGGTCGCCGGCCCCGGATTCTGGTGGCAAAGATGGGCCAAGACGGCCATGACCGAGGACAAAAGGTCATCGCCACGGCCTTCGCGGACTTAGGTTTCGATGTTGATGTGGGTGCGCTGTTCGCCACCCCAGATGAGGTTGCCCGACAGGCGCTGGAAGCTGACGTGCATATTGTGGGCGTTTCCTCGCTCGCGGCTGGCCATTTGACCCTCGTGCCGGCGCTGAAGGCCGCTCTTGTGGAGTTGGGCCGGCCCGACATTCGGATTGTGGTCGGAGGGGTGATTCCGCCGGACGACTTCGCAGCATTGCGGGACGCCGGTGCTGATGCCATCTTCCCACCGGGCACCGTGATCTCCACCGCCGCGCTGGAACTCCTAGCGGACATTAGCGCCCAAGAGTTTGATGAGTGACCTCGCTGCCGCCGTCCTTGCTGGCGATCGCGGAGCATTGGCGCGAGCCATCACACTGGTGGAATCGACCAGTCCCAGACACGCCGAGCGGGCCCGTGCGCTCCTTGCCGAACTCCTGCCCCACGCCGGTGCCGCCGTTCGATTGGGGATTTCTGGGGTACCGGGCGTCGGAAAGTCCACGTTCATCGACGAACTCGGCAGCCAGCTAACCGCGTCGGGTCATCGAGTCGCCGTACTGGCGGTCGACCCTTCTAGTACGGCCACCTCAGGCAGTGTGCTGGGTGACAAGACGCGGATGGCGCGGCTCGCGGTGGACGACGCCGCCTTTGTACGGCCGTCACCGAGTGCGGGCACCTTGGGCGGCGTCACTCGCGCCACGCGGGAAGTCATGGTGGTGTTAGAGGCCGCTGGCTACGACGTCCTGTTGGTGGAGACCGTTGGCGTCGGTCAGTCCGAAACCGCAGTGGCCGACATGGTGGATACGTTTCTCCTGCTCACACTGGCCCGTACCGGGGATCAGTTACAGGGGATCAAACGGGGAATTTTGGAACTTGCCGACGTGATCGCGGTCAATAAGGCGGACGGCGAACACGCCGTGGCGGCCCGGCAAGCGGCCCGGGAACTATCCGGTGCGCTACGGATGGTGGTGGGCGGGCGCGAGGACACCATTGACGTGCTCACGTGTAGTGCTGTGACTGGCGATGGTGTGGCGGCGGTGTGGGAAGCCGTTGGCGCCCACCGAGAGCAACTGGTCCAAACTGGGCAACTGGAGCGCAAGCGCAGCGAACAGCAGGTGGGCTGGATGTGGGCGGCCGTGGAAGATCAACTCCTGCGCGCGTTTCGGGAAGATGCAGGTGTGGCGGCTGAACTGCCAGCCGTGGAACGCCAGGTGCGTAACGCCCAGCTCGGCCCAGGTGAGGCCGCTGACCAGTTGATTCGTACCTTTCGGGACGGCCGTTAGGCAGTTGTGCTGGCGGCCAGGGTGCGCCCACCCTAGCCGGTCGCCTCGAGCAAAGGCGTGCGAAGCGGCAACGCTGGTGCGCACAATAGTGGTGTGTCTCGAATCGTAATTGTTGGCGGTGGCCCCGGCGGCTACGAGGCGGCGTTGGTCGCCGCTCAGCATGGCGCCAGTGTCACCGTGATTGATCGAGACGGGATCGGCGGTTCAGCGGTCTTGACCGACTGTGTACCGAGCAAGGCCATGATCGCCGTGACGGATGTCCTCGGCACGGTGTCCGACTCCAGCGACCTCGGGATCACGATCAACAATCGCCCCAGTGCGGATTCCCACCTTGGGGTGGACCTGGGTCAGGTTAACGCCCGAATCCGGCTGATGGCGTTGGCCCAGTCCCGTGACACGCGACTTCGCTTGGAACGGGCCGGTGTCCATCTGTTGGATGGCGTCGGTCGATTGGACGGATCGGGTCGGGTGATTGCCACGGACCCGCAGTCGGGTCGGGAGACCGCAGTCTCAGCGGACACGGTGTTGTTGGCGACCGGCGCGCGGCCCCGCGAACTGAGCAGTGCGCCGGTTGATGGAGAGCGCATCCTGAACTGGGAACAGGTTTACGGCTTGACCGAAACTCCCGAGCACTTGGTCGTGGTGGGGTCGGGGGTTACCGGTGCTGAGTTCGCCTCGGCTTTCCGAGCCATGGGCAGTGCGGTGACGCTAGTGTCATCGCGCGACCAGGTTCTCCCGGGGGAAGACACCGACGCTGCGGGCGTGCTGGAGGCCGCATTCGCCCGCCGTGGGGTGTCGGTGTTGGCCAAGAGCCGCGCGAAGTCTGTCAGCCGTGTCGGCGACCAAGTGATCGTGGAGCTAGCTGATGGTGAGCGGATCGAAGCGACTCACTGCCTGATGGCGGTGGGTTCGGTGCCCAACACCGAGGGTCTGGGTTTGGAGACGGCCAATGTTGTCACGGGGCCGGGGGGTTTCATCGAAGTGGACGGGGTTTCGCGCACATCGGCGCAAACCGTCTACGCCGCCGGTGACTGCACCGGTGTGATGATGCTGGCCTCGGTGGCGGCGATGCAGGGTCGCATCGCCATGTGGCACGTTTTGGGACAACCGGTGCGGCCACTGGAGCTCAAGCAGGTTTCGGCCAATATCTTCACTGACCCAGAGATCGCCTCTGTCGGCTACAGTCAACTAGAGATCACATCCGGCGCCATCAACGCCGTGGGGGTCACTCTGCCTCTGCGTACGAACGCACGAGCCAAGATGGCCGGGATCACAGATGGATTCGTCAAACTCTTTTGTCGATCGGGCACCCGTATCGTCGTGGGCGGAGTGGTGGTGGCCCCCCGCGCCAGTGAACTAATACAGAGCATCACACTGGCCGTTGATCAGAAACTGACCGTGGATCAGCTTGCGGAAACCTTCACCGTGTACCCATCGTTGTCGGGTTCGATTGCCGAAGCGGCGCGACAGCTCCATCAGGTCTAGGGGCCGATCCGAACCAGCTAAGGCAGCCTTGGCCGTCGGCGAGCAACCCGGGGGGTGCGCTGCAATACTGGCAGTGATTTATCCAGCCCAACTCAAGCAGTGGGGTGAAGGGAGTCCGAAATGACCGACGACAAAGACCTTCGCAAGCAGGCCGCCAGTCGGCTCAAACAGCAGCAGGCCTTCAAAGTGATGCTGGGCGGTTTCGTGATCCTTTGGATCATCTGCATCGCCATTTGGGCCCTTGGCGGAGACGACCGGGGTCACTTTTGGCCGATCTGGGTGATCTTCGGCACCGGGATCGCCGCCGCGTTTACCGGCTGGAACGCCTATGGCCCCCGTTCCAGTGGTGTGACAGATGCCGACATTGACCAGGAAGTCCGCAAGATGAAAGGCCAGTAGGCCTCCCTGGATGCTTTGCTCGTGGCCGGTCGTCAGCCGATGCGGAGGATAGGGAGACCAACCAGCGAGTGATGCAGAACTGCGTGACACGCTGCCTGTCGGCTGCGGCGCCGATTACAGGCGCTGACATCGATGCCAAGGCCCAGAGAATGAAAGGGAAGCAGCTCTCGCCGGCCGGCCTGGGGCTCGAGCCTCTTCACCGGGTTCACCCACACAGTTTCGCAATACGCCACACTTAGCTTGTGACAGACATCCTGAAGGAACTGAACTGGCGCGGCTTGATCGCGGACAGCACCGATCTCGACGAATTGGCGCAAACCTTGGCTGGTGGGCCGCAGGTCTTTTACTGCGGCTTTGATCCCACCGCGCCAAGCTTGCACGTCGGTAACCTGCTGCAGTTGCTCACCATGCGGCGACTCCAACTGGCGGGACACCGACCACTGGCTCTCGTGGGTGGGGCCACCGGCCTGATCGGGGACCCAAAGGAATCTGGCGAACGGTCCCTTAACGACCGGGAGACAGTCGCAGCCTGGGGCGATCGGATTCAAGGGCAGATCGAGGGGGTGTTGGATTTCACGGGTCCCACAGCCGCCCAGG
>JAHZKU010000250.1 GCA_022600255.1 Actinomycetes bacterium
CACAGGGTGGGCGCTGAGTTCTGATCCTGCGCGATCTCCCCGTCGGCATTCTCGTACTCGAAGGGTTCACCAATCTCGAAGACATCTTCGTCCACGTAGTTGAACGCCCAGCTCCAACGGAAGCCTACGACGTTCACCGTCTGGTCCTGATCACCCTCCACCGTGAGGATGTCGGATTGATCGCCCGCGGTGACCCAGAACAAGCCCAGAATCATGACTAGCGGAGCGATCGTGTAGAGCGTTTCGATGGGCAGGTTGTACTCGGTCTGCTCCGGAACTTCGGGGCGGCGCTTGCGCGCGTAAACGAAGATACAGACCAGCATCAGTCCCCACACTAGGATGCCCACGGGCCAGGCGGCCGTCCACGTGCCTTCCCAGAGACCCTGCGTGATGGTCGCTTCCTCGGTGGCCGGTTCGGGCAGCCCAATGAAGAAGATCTCATTGGCCGTGCACCCGGTTGTTGTTGCCAACACCAAGCCAGCCGCGCCCAATATACCCAAGCGACGTTTTAGCGATCTTGGTTTCGCCTTCTCGCGCAGACCTGTCTGTCCAGCCACGCACATCTCCTCTGTTCCGCTGCACGCTCAAATCGCGGGCAGTAAGGACCTCCGTCGAGGTGAGACTAGCGCAGTATCTGGGCTCGTATGGGTGAGGGTGGCTAGTACGGTTGGAACATGTCGCAAAATCCTACTCAGGGTAGTCAGGAGCGCGGGTTTTTCGACGGGGCGTCAGGACTTGCGATGTCGGAAACCACTAAGGCTGGCCTTAGTCAGGCTTGGGAAATCGGGTGGGCTGATCCCAGCAAGAGGTACCCACAAGCTCGAGCAGCCCTCCAGCTCCTTACGCAGGCTCGCGCCTCGGTTGCTGCCGGCTTCGGCGTTTCCCCCGGCCAGGTGGCTTTCTTGCCCGGGACTGCGGATGCGGCCATGGGGTTGGCGGTGCGGGCTGCGGTGGCCAAGGTCAGTGTGATGTCCGGTCAATCTGGGCCGGTCCGAGTTGTGGTTTCTGATGTGGAAGAACTCGGGGTGCTGCGCGCCATGGATGCTCTTGTACAGCACCCGCCCCAGGGGATTCCCATCAAACTCGAGCGCGCGGGGGTGGATGCCACGGGCCAGGTTGAGGTGAGCAGAATCGTGACACAGACCCGCCCAGGACCGGCCGTTGTGGTGATGCAATCCGCCAACGGCGAGTTGGGCACTAGGCAGCCGATCTCCCGACTCCGCGCCGCCCTGCCGGACTGTGCGTTGGTCCTTGATGCACGGCACGAACTTGGTCGGGCGCCGCTGCCGCTGCAGGCCACACTCACGGTAGGCCGCGCTAGCACTTGGGGCGGCCCACCAGCGCTGGCCGTACTGATCAGCCAGGACGAACAGAAATTGCGTGGCAGCGACAACCCCACCGACGGTTGGCTGGGAATTGAACCCGTCAACCCGCCGGTCCCGTTAATCGCTGCGGCGAGTCTGGCGTTGGAAGCGGCGCTCCCCCAGGCAGAAGCCGAAGACCAGCATGCACGCAAGCTGACCAAGTCGCTACAGGATCAAGTCACTGCGGCGGTGTCCGATGTCTCGGTTCTGGGTCATCCTACCGAGCGACTGGGCTACATCATCATGTTTTCGTTTCTGTACGTGGCTGCGGACGAACTGGTGGATCAACTAGCACGGCGCGGCTGGGCCGTGGCCAGTGGATCAGCGTGTACCTCTGATACCGAGCGGCCACTACATGTGTTGGTGGCGATCTCGGCGCTCACCCACGGAAACCTTCGGGTCTCGCTGCCTCCGAGCACGTCTCAGGCTCAGATAGACGCTTTTGCCACCGACCTCATTGCCATCGTGACCCAAATCCGAGCCGCGGCCCAACTGTGACGGCAGAGAACGGGCTGCCGCCCGCCGATTTGCAGATCGACGCCACCGGCTTGCTTTGCCCCAAACCCATCATCGAACTGGGCCGAGCCGCCCAGCGACTCCGTTCGGGGATAATTGAACTTGTCACAGACGATCCGGTCGCGCGCCACGACGTGCCAGCCTGGTGCCGGATGCGCTCCGCAGAACTGTTACACACCGAAACCCTCAGGTCCGGGGAAACAACGTTTCTGGTCCAGCTAGGTGATGGCTCATAGGTTTCGTGACCTAGCCGGAGCCACCCGAGTTACCGGAGAAATGCCGGTGCACCGTCAAGAGCGTCGGCTAGTTGCGCCAAGTAGTCAGCGCGCCCGATGGTCACCGCCCCGAGTGATCCGAGGTGCGGCGTCCACCATTGGACATCAAATAGACGCGGTCCAGGTGCCTGTGCCAACCGGTCCGCAGTGGCGATGACCGCCAACTTGGAGGCGTTCGGAGCCCGGTGGAACATGGACTCACCCGCAAAAAGGCCGCCCGATTCCACCCCGAACAGTCCCCCCACGAGTTGGGGGCCATCCCACACTTCCACCGAGTGCGCCCAACCGAGTTGGTGCAGGGTTTGGTAGCTGCGCTCCATCTCCTGCGTGATCCAAGCCCCGGAACGATCGGGGTTGGCGCACGCTGCGACCACGGCCGCGAACTCCTGATCGATCGAAACTCGGTAGCGTCGGATCCAACGTCGCATCGAACGGGAAACGTGGACATCTGATGGCACCAAGACGCCCCGCGGGTCCGGGGAGAACCAGCCCAGCAGGTCAGGCGCAACCTCCATGGCAAAAACACCGGCACGATAGCCGGTCAGCATGCTGCCCGGCTTGATGTCTCCCCCAACACCCACCAGCTCTTGGCCCGGCGCGGCTGCAGCAGGGTCAGGAAGTAGAAACCGCGAGGGAGGCGGCTCCACCGGATTCACGTTGCCACCAACGCCCAGGCTGCGTGTTCGTGCTAGCTCTGCAGGTGGGGTCTGACCGTTGCAGCGGCGGGCTCCCCGTAGGCATCGGCTAGGCGCGTTAGGAAATCGTTCACAGAGAAGTGGTACTCCTGGGTACCCACCGTTTCAATGACAAGAGTCGCCAGCATCGATCCGACCTGAGCACAATTCTCCAGCGCCAGCCCCCAGTGCATGCCCACCAGAAAACCGGCGCGAAAAGCATCTCCGACGCCAGTCGGGTCAGCCTTACGAAGCTCAACCGGACAGCCAACTTCGATAGGGACCTCGCCGGCGCGGTCGATGCGCGCCCCCTTGTCTCCCAGCGTGGTGACGCGCATGGGGACCATCTGCAGGATTTCTTCGGCTGACAACCCCGTACGTTCGTGTATGAGCGCCGCTTCGTACTCGTTGTTGAACAGGATCGCCGCACCGTCGATGAGATTCACGATCTCGGCTCGGTCCATTGAGGACAGTTGCTGTGAGGGATCAGCGGCGAACGGCACGCCGCGAAACCGGCATTCCTCGGTGTGCCTGGCCATCGCGGCTGGATCATTGGGGCTGATGAGCACCAGATCAGGAACACCCACGCGTTCGATGGTCGGTGCGAGTTCGATATCGCGGGCGTCTGACATGGCGCCTGCGTAGAACGTGGCGATCTGATTCCCGTCAGAATCCGTGGTGCATACAAAACGCGCCGTCTGATGCGTTGAGGAAAGGTGAACCGACTCGGTATCCACGCCGTGCCGATCCAGCCATGATCGGTAGTCGTCGAAATCTGGACCGACCGCTCCTACTAGGATTGGGCGCATTCCCAGCGAAGCCAAACCAAACGCGATATTGGCAGCCGCACCGCCCCGGCGAACTTCTAGGTGGCTTGCCAGAAAAGAGACTGAAATCGACTCCAACTTCTCTTCCATCAAGGAGTCAGCAAACCGACCCGGGAACACCATCAGGTGATCGGTAGCGATGGAACCCGTTACAACTGCCCGCATTTTCCGACTCCTCCACGATTCAGCACAAGCGCCAATTTCGATATCAGGGCCGTCACGCCCGAGATACTGAGAAACCCGCACTTCGTTGAAAATTGCTCAACTAAGGAGACGGTATCGGCCTAAGCCGGCCCGGTGAACGGCGGGAGGTGGCAGCAGCGCTAGCGCTGTGCAAGCAAACTCAGTGAAAAGAATCGCCGCAGGCGCAGGAGCCCGATGCGTTGGGGTTGTCGATGGTGAAACCCTGTTTTTCAATCGTGTCGACGAAATCGATCATCGCGCCGCCTAGGTACGGTGTACTCATCCGGTCCACCACAACTTTGACACCGTCGAAGTCGTACTTGTTGTCCCCGTCAAGCTTGCGATCGTCAAAAAAGAGTTGGTAACGCAAACCGGAGCACCCGCCGGGCTGCACGGCAATACGAAGTGCCAGATCGTCTCGGCCTTCCGAATCCAGCAAGGCCTTCACCTTGGCGGCGGCATGGTCGGACAAGTTGACGCTCTGCTCGGCTTCGCCGGTGGCGGGTGATTCCTGGGTGTCCTGTGCGCTCTGGGTCATCTCTTGCTCCTTCGTACTCAAATAGTTTGGCATCTGTTGGTTCACTAGGGGAAGTCTGGCGATCTGTCACGGACTTCGTCACCGTGACGTTCGTGACCTTGCCCGGTGTACTTCCACTTGCCCGGTTTACTCCCCTACATCTGGAACCTCTCGGCTCTTCCCAGTATTCCCACGATTGCTTCCGGTACACCTGCGAGGGCTTGAGTTCGTGCGCCCAGGTTCCCACGGCCCCACCAGCGGTGACATTATGGCCAGTGTGAGCACGTTCGTAGAACCG
>JAHZKU010000301.1 GCA_022600255.1 Actinomycetes bacterium
CAGCCATGAAAATGAAAAAGGCCGGCATACCACCACTGCAGCTCGGCTGGTGCCGCACTCCTATGATGGCAGTTTTGTCGATACGCCCGGCGTGCGGCAGTTTCAGCTTTGGGAAACGGTTCCTGCAGAAGTGCCGGCTGCATTTCGTGATCTGCGGCCGCTCGCCAATCATTGCCGCTTTCCGGACTGCACCCATTCCCATGAAACAGACTGTGCCGTCAAGGACGCCGTTGCCGATGGTCTGCTCGATACCCGCCGCTGGGAAAGTTGCTGCCATCTCACTGCCGGTGCAGAGGAGCTTCGCGGGTGAGCCTGTCACAGCGTTCCACTGGCGTTGAGTCAGAACCAACGGTGTTGGTCGGCGTTTACGTGAGCCCACCAGCAGATCCCAATGACCCACTGGCCGAGTTGGCCGGACTGGCAACCACCGCCGGTGCCAATGTGGTGGCTGAATTGACACAGCGGCGGCATGAGCCTGATCAACGCACCTACATCGGCCGGGGCAAACTCGCCGAACTGGTAGCGCTGGTGGAGCACTACGACGCTGATGTGGTCATGTTCGATAACGATCTGTCACCAGCCCAGACGCGAAACCTCGAGCGGGAACTTGACTGCAAGGTGCTGGACCGATCGGAGGTGATTCTCGACATCTTTGCCGCCCGGGCCCAGACGCACGAAGCCCGATTGGCGGTTGAGTTGGCCCAACTCGAATATTCACTGCCTCGGCTGAAACGGATGTGGACGCACCTGTCCCGCTTGAAGATGGGCATTGGCATGCGTGGCCCAGGGGAAAAGCAGCTTGAGGTTGACCGCCGTCTGGTGGAAAAACGGATTCATGATCTGAAGCAGGAGTTGCTGACGATTCATCGTCGCCGGGAGCGGCAGGTGGCCGCCCGACACGAACAGCGAACTGTCTCGTTGGTGGGCTACACCAATGCAGGAAAGAGCACCTTGCTCAATGCCCTCACTGGAGCCGGTGTGCTGGCTGAGGACAAACTCTTTGCCACTCTCGATACCCGTACCAGACGCTGGAAGCTGCCAAGCTGGGGGCCGGTGCTGATCAGCGATACGGTCGGCTTCATCCGTGATCTGCCCCATCACCTTATCGCCAGCTTCAAGGCAACCCTAGAAGAGACCCAGCAGGCAGACCTGCTCTTGCATGTGGCCGATGCCTCCAGCCCTCAGGTTGAGCAGCAGATTATCGCCGTGAATGGTGTGCTGGAAGAACTTGGTGTTGATATGAAGGACACCCTCCTTGTGCTCAACAAGGTGGATGCCCTCACTGATCGTGTGAGCCGGGAACAGTTGCAGGCCCGACACCCGCATGCCATCTGTATCTCTGCCCGGTCGGGGCTGGGGCTCGACGATCTCGCTGCTGCCGCCAGTGACGCCCTTGGCCGCAGCTTTCTGGATGTCGACATTGAAACCGATGCCGGGAATGGTCGGCTTCTTGCCTGGTTGGCCGCACATGGCGAAATTCTTTCGCGGCAGTTTGGAGATGATCGGATGACCATCCATTGTCGAGTTCCTGCCTCAACACTTGGTCGAATCGATCCCGCAGAAGCACAGGTGAGGGAGCATCGGGTTGCTCCGCCACCTGCAGAGCGAGCATCTGCAGCCTCCTCAGCCTCGTCCTCACCACTCCCGGAAGCCTCCTGACGTGTTGGGTCGTGCCCGTCGAAACCTGAACGGTCAACGAGCCATCCTGACGGGAGGTTCTTCCGGAGTTGGCCGGGCATTGGCCCGTTGTCTTGCCATGCGAGGCACACGGCTGCTGATCACGGGGCGTCGGGAAGAGCGACTGGCTGCGGTTGCAGCTGAGTATCCTGGTCAGATTTCATTCCTCGCTGGCGATATCACATCGGCGGTATTTCGGCAGCAGCTCATCGACCAGGCCACGGCAGAACTTGGCGGTCTTGATCTCGTTCTGGCCGCAGCAGGATCAGGAGCGATTGGAACCTTCGCGGAATCTTCTCCGGAAACATTGCGGGATATTTTTGAAGTCGATTTTTTTGCGCCCATAGAGTTGCTGCGTCTGGCTTTGCCGACGCTGCGGCAGGGGCGGCAGCCTGCTGCAGTGCTGATCGGTTCAATTTTGGGCCTCTATCCGCTCCCGCTGCATGCTGAGTATTCCTCCGCGAAGGCTGCCTTGCAGGGGTTTGCTCAGGCCATTCGGCCCGAACTGGCGGCCGTAGATGTGAGCCTGTTGGTAGCGATTCTTGGGCCGACCGAGTCAGAGTTTTGGGAAAATCTACTTACGGGAGAGCGGCCTAGCTGGTCACGGGGTCGCCCCCTTTCCGCAGAAGCCACGGCTGCTGCCATCGTCAGGGCATTGAAACATAATCGTCATGTCGTGAAGCCAGGCTGGCGGGCTAAGGCTTTTGCTCGACTTGCCCGATACATGCCGCGTGTTATTGAGTTGGCTGTGCGCCGGAGGCAGCGAGCTGCTCGCCGATCGTGAGCAGCTCTTCAGCATCGAGCCAATGATCGTTCGCTGTGAACAGCGATTCGACAGCGGCACGATGAATTTTCATCTTGGTTCCACCCACTCCCAAGGCGCCGTAGAGCACGGCCTGTCCGGCAGGCCGTGCCTTGTCGGTGGCTTCAATCCCGGTAATGCCTGCTGGTGGGACGGCGTTGAGGTCGATGAAGACTCGGCAGCGGGTCGCTCGTTGGCGTTGTCTTTCGGAAAGAAGTTCGACCCCAGCGGCACCAGCTGCGATGACGAGATCAGCATCGTTCAATACCTGTTCGATGGCATCTGTTGTGGCGGCATGTACCGATGCGTCGGGGTACCGGGCGGTGATGGCGGCACAGCAGCCAGCCGCACGCTCTTTGGAGCGGGAAACAAGGCTCACCTGCAGGCCCTTCCGGGCCAGAAGTCGCCCCGCCCGCTGGCCAACTGGTCCGGTGCCACCGAGTACGACGGCCTTCAGCGTGGCGGCTTCACCGGGACTGGTAAGAGGCAGATGCCTGGCTGCCGCAATCACGGCAGCTGCTGCAGTTGTGTTTGCCCCAGCCGGGTCGACCATCACGCTGACGCGGACAGGGCCAAAGAAGGTTTTTTGAATCTGGTTGGCAACGGCTTCAACCTGCGGCACATCCGACCCGCCAAGGAAGATGGCTGTTGAGGCGAGGTCGGCTCCACCGCGAGTGAACATCGCCCCGTGGGCCAGGGCCGTCACGTTTGCCGGGCTGACGTTCGCGTGACGAAGGAGGACGTCGGCCCCGGCATCAACCGCCACAACGGCATCGAAGGGGCAGGGCTGAGGGTCGACGTCGAGTTGCAGAAGAATTTTTTTCATCGGCCAGGTTACGAGGTGGCAGCAGCAGCCAGGAGCAGCATGCAGGCATTGGGACCAGAGTGTAGCCCGTTTGATCGCCTGGCGCAGAGAGCGGATGAGATCACAGCAGCCATCGCACCGGGGTTTCCTTCAGTGACCTGCCGAATGCGATTCCCCATGGGTCTACCGCCGTTTTTAGTGGAGGCAGGTCCGGGGTGCGTGGTAGTCGCTACCCCGACAAGCCGCGAGCGGGAGCGAGCGGAAACGCAGCACCGACACCATTGCACCATTAAACAGCACCCGATCGCCTGGTTTCCGCCAAGCGTTTTTGCTTATCGGCAGGCTGGACCCCCGGTTTCCACCGGGGGCTTTCTGGATGTTGAGGTGCGTGGTAGTCGCTACTCCAACAAGCCGCGAGCGGGAGCGAGCGGAAACGCAGCACTGACACCGTTGCACCATTAAACAGCACCCGATCGCCCGGTTTCCGCCAAGCGTTTTTGCTTATCGGCAGGCTGGTCCCCCGGTTTCCACCGGGGGCTTTCTGGATGTTGGGGCAGCCGGGATGGCATTTTTGCGCGACAAGATGCCGCGCCCGGCATGGAAGCCGGGCCTAGGCGGGAGATGGGAACCTTGGCTTCGCATCTCCCGCCCGTAAGCAAAAATGGCCAGGATGGCATTTTTGCGAGACAACTAGAATCCGCGGAAGGGATGAGCCGCATCCTTGCCGGCAAGCATTTCGTCAACAGATGGCTTGCTGCCCATGGCGTTGGCAATCGATTCAACGGTTGCCTTGTAGTTGTTGTCGTAGATCGCCTTGTCATCTTCAGCCAGCCAGTGGATGAACACACCGCAGACGATAACGAGGTTTTCAGCTTGATCCTTGGGAATTACGCCGCTGTCGACACTGTCGGCGACGGCCTTGGCAACGGCAGCCTGAGCTGGTCCGAACATCTGTACCGCCTGCTTGGCGCCCTTGATGGTGACCTTGGTCACCATGACAGTTGCTGGCTTGACTGCAAGATTGGGTGTCAGCACGGCCAGCAGGTTTGAGTGCCCCTCGCTTTGTCGAGCGAGAGCATTGGCGAAGGCGGTGCCGACTG
>JAHZKU010000023.1 GCA_022600255.1 Actinomycetes bacterium
CTTGGGCGCTCATCCATAGAAGCCTCGGAGCGGGCGCGCCCAAGTCCGCTCCGACTGCTCCCAAGAGCGGCAGTCAGCTCAGGTTAGGCGCTCTCCCCACCCAGGTCGCGCTCGTAAGCGTCGTACAACGCTTGGTTTGTTTTCTCCGAATGGCGCCGAATCCGGTGGAGCAGGTCTCGAACGGTGCCAGAGATCGCTTGGGCCCGTTTCGGGTCACCGGCTGCTTCGCCAGCCTCCATGCGGACACGGAATAGTTCGGATTCCAGCGCTTCCTGCTCGGCGTCGAGGCGGCGCAGTTGTGCTGACATGTGAGGTGCATCGCGCGTAATCTGATCGGAGATCGAACGCCACACTTCTTGGCTGTCGATCATCAGTCGACCCGCGAGTTCGTCCAGTTGTGCGGTCAGATCAACCCACCATTGGGCGACACTGCGCCGGTCATTGAGAAGTGTGCCGAGACGGTCAGAGGTCTCTGACACTCCCGGAATCCGGCTTTGGGGGATGTAAGCAGTCATGGTCTTCATCTGGCACCTCCTACTAGGTTCTTTAGCCTTCACCTCTACGTTGGCCCCTAGCCCGTCCTCATTGCTACGCAAATGGCGTCCCAACTCAGTCGTAATCTCGTCTCGCTCTGAGTGCCTGATCGTAACGGTGCGTATATCTGCCCCTTTTGTCCGGGAATGGGAGTGATTGCGGCAGGTCCGCGGTACATGGACCGATACCGATGAGGGTCGGACAGGCACTAACTTGTTGGAGTGACCCCTATCCGCGAGCGTGTTTCGCTGAAGCGATTGCTCGCTTCACTGGGTGCCATTGGGGTGTTGATCGTGCTGGTCGCCGGGGTCTTGTTGGGTTATCGAGGCTGGGAGGTCACGACGACGACTTCGGAGGTCTTGGACGTCTTCGAGCCTGCGGGCGAGAATGCCGCCACATTGATCTTGGCCAACTCCGAAATGGAGCGAGGTGTCTCCATCTACGCCATCTCGCAGGAGGAAGCGGGACTGACGCCCTATGTTGATGGCGAACGGCGCTCAGCGTTGGCCTTGCAGGGCCTCGAACGACTGCTGGGGAACGACTCTGACATCGGCCCCAAGATCGATCGGGTGGCCAGCGATCGGCAAGCCTGGCTCACGCAGACCGCCAGCCCGGCAATCGCGGCGGTGCGGGACGGTAACGCCATGGGGGCGCAGGAGATTGTGACAGACCAGGCCAGTGCGGCTCTGTATGAAGAACTGGTGGTGTCCTCGGCGGACTTGGGCAACGACATCAATAGCGTGCGTAGTCAAGCGTTTCGGGAACTATCGGATTTAACAACGCAGCTGCTTTGGGCGTTGGGGATTGCCCTGTTAGTGCTGCTGGGTGCAGTGGTGGCCGCTGGGTTGATCATGCGCAGTTGGGTGCTGCTGCCGCTGGAAGCCCTGCAAACCCAAATCCGGGAGGTCGCCAGCGACGGTAGCCACGAAACTCCCATTACACCCTCGGGCCCCAAGGAGTTGGCGGCGGTCGGGTTGGATGCAGAAACGATGCGCCGCAAGCTTGTTGCGGAGATTGACGAGGCTAGGAACGCTCGCGTGGCCCTCGGGCATGACGCCCGCACGGTGTCTGCCATCCGAAACGAATTGCGGATGTCGACCGATCCAACGATCCCGGGTCTCGACATCAGAGGTGAGGTCCAGCCGGCTGAGGGCGTCTTGGCAGGAGACTGGTGGGAATGTGTACTCACGCCCTCGGGGACCGCTGCCCTAGTGCTGAGTGATGTTTCTGGCCATGGTCCGGAGGCCGGTGTTGCGGCCATGCGCGTGAAACATCTCCTCGTCCAAAGCTTGGCCTCGGGCGCCACTCCGGACGCTGCCCTAGATCTGGCGGCGCGCTCGTTCACCGATGACATCGGTCGCTTCGCCACGGTGGCCATTGTGGTTCTTGACCCCAGCGATGGCACGCTGGCTTGGAGCAACGCTGGGCACCACCCGCCGTTGGTGATCGACCCGGCCGGGAACTGGCGGCGATTGGAGCGTTCCGGGCCGCTATTGTCCTGGATCGGCGGCACTTGGACTGTCGGTCGCGGTGTCTTGGAGCCCGGGGAGTACCTGATGCTCTATAGCGATGGCCTAGTGGAGTCACACGATACTGCGGGACAAGAATTGGAGGCAGATGGGCTGCTGGCTATCGCCGAAAAGGTGGCCCAATCCCGACCGGATGCGGCCGAACTTGTGCAACAGGTGCTGGCACAAGCCCGCGATCGGGCGCAAGACTGGTATCGGGACGATGTCACGCTAGTGTGCGCCCGCCGCACGCCAGAGTCAGGCGACGTGCCGACCAACTGAGTGCGATCCCGGCCGGAGGCCGCAGGGAAGCACGCAACAGCGCATCAGCACGGCGCCGCAAGACGTCACGACGGCGAAGATCTGATGCAAAGAGCGTGGATTCGGCGAACATCGGACCACCCGGCGACTGATAGGCCCGGCGCCCCCAACGATGCCGGGCCTATCCAAGACGCCGGTGTCTAGGCCGGTCTCCAATGTGTTACCCGCAGTAATTGGGTCGTAAACCAGCGGCGCGGGGCGAGCATGGCTAGGCCGACTGCCTGCGTGGGTTCACCCGGCGGTTAGGGCTGTGCGGCTTTCCCAGGGTGATGTAGCTCACCGGATGCACGCGTGCTAGCTGGCCCATTCTGGGCAGACCAAGGGCATGAAGCAGGAACAGCCAGGTGAGCAACCAGCGAAGCCGGTGCCGCCGGAGCTGGAGTACCTGATGCGGGCCACGGCCGTTTCGAAGAGTCTGGGTAACGGCAAGGCGCCGCAGCATGACCATGTGACGCGCGACCAGCTGCGGGATTATGAGCGGCTGTTCCGTGAACCGTCTCCGCAAGATCGGCCTCCCCGGGCGCCCGGCCAGCATCAGGCGCCCCCGCCGTCAGGTATCGGTTCGGCCTATTCTGCAGGCTCCGACGTGACTTACGGCGCGCGTGTGCCCCAATCTGGTGGGGTGGCAACAGCTCTCCCTCCCAGCAGCAACCCCGGCGGATCACCGCCCGGGTCCTTCCCAGGGGCGGCCACACCACCAGCGAAGAAGCGGAGTTGGCGGCGCATTCTGGTTTATGTATTGGCTGGACTCCTGGTCTACTTCACGGCCTTGGCAGGGATCTTCGCTGTCTCGGTGAACAAGATCGATGCAATGCCAGCGGTGCAAATCCCGCAAACGGCCGGAACGAATTATCTTCTCGTTGGTTCGGATGGCCGCGGTGACATCACCAAGAAGGAACGCAAGGCCTTGCACGTTGGCAGCGTGGAGGGGAACCGCACGGACACGATCATGGTGTTGCACGTGCCAACCTTTGGCACGCCGACGCTGGTGTCGATTCCCCGCGACTCCTGGGTGCCGATTCCTGGAAACGGGTCGGACAAGATCAACGCCGCCTTCGCCATCGGTGGCCCGCAGTTACTGATCGAAACCGTGGAGCTCACCACGGGCCTACATATTGATAACTACGTCGAAGTGGGCATGGTCGGCGTGGCCCGAGTCACCGATGCTCTGGGTGGCGTCACGTTGTGCCCGGAACGCAACTACAACGACGTCAACAGCAACCTGAACGTGAAGAAGGGTTGTCAGGAGATGGACGGCCCTACCGCCTTGGCCTATGTGCGAATGCGGTACGCCGACCCCAAGGGAGACCTAGGGCGGGCGGAACGCCAGCAGGAGTACATGAAGTCCTCAGCGACGAAAGCAATGAGCCCCCTGACCTGGCTGAACCCGTTCAAGATGTTCAGCCTCACGACGACCGCTGGCGATTCGCTAACGGTTGACCAAGGCACCGGCATCGTGGATGACACGCGCATGGCCGTGGCTATGGGGATGATCTCGATGGGGTTGGGTGAGAGTGTTACCGTTCCGGTCGCCGACAAGAACTACTTAGTGGATGGGCAGCAAGCGGTGAAATGGGATACCCCCGAAGCGCTCGCGTTGTTTGCCAGCCTGGGCGGTGCGTGATCCGCGGCCACCAAAGAGCGGACCGGTGCCAGCTCACTGAAATCCTTTCGGCAAGGAGCGAAACCGCCCGCAGCGCAGCGGATAGGCCGGTGATGGCGCACCTCGCCGCTTAGTCGGCGATGCTGTAGCCCGCTTCGTCCACCGCCGCCGACACGGCGGCGTCTGTCACCTGATCCGCCGCGGCGAAGGTGACCAGGGACGGACCTTCGGGGTTGAGCAGCACAGAGACGTCCGTAATCCCCGGGACTGCGGAAAGCTCGTCGCTCACCGCCCGTACGCAGTGGTCACACGTCATGCCAGTTACCTTGATTTCAGCCATACCGTAAGTGTGCCACTGGTGTTGACCGCAATGTCCGATGAACGGGAGTGGCCACAGTC
>JAHZKU010000251.1 GCA_022600255.1 Actinomycetes bacterium
CTGGGCCTGCTGAACCCATGGCTATACACAGCGGCCAGCACGGCTAAGACCGCCGACGTCGCCATCGACGTGGTTCAGGGCAACAATGATCTGTTTGGCACTGGCTGCTGCGTCGCCCAGCAGGGGTACGACATGGCCAGTGGGTGGGGTTCAGTGGACTTCACCGTGATGGCCCGGCTGCAACGCTAGTAGCGCTGGCGGCACCGCAGACGTCGTTGGTCGCAGGAGTCCACGTACCGTTGTCGCCGTTAGCGCCGCAGTCACCCACATGGTGCCGCGAACGGCCTCATTGAGATCGCAACCGCTTCACGACGGCACCGCCGAGGGCGGAGACGAGGATGATCGATAAGGCCACGAGCAACCAGGTGTTGGTGTTCTCCGGCACAACAGCTTCCATCGTCATGATGTAGGCCGCCGAACCAACTGCGCCCTCCGGCGGCCCATAGGGCAGCGCGGTGGCTGCGCGTTTGTTGGTGGCGTTCAGGTAGGCCACAGCCTGCGCCGGTTCTGCGGAAGACTCAATGATGGTCTGCAGCAGGGCCGCTGTTCCCTCTGACTGCAGCAGACCCGCCCCTTGAGCCAGTTCCGCTGAGCCGGCGGCTGCCCCCTGCAGCCCAGTCGCCAGCAGTTCCAGGGCGGCCGCCACCTCCGCAGTTCCGAATGCGGCCAGTACGGCACCCTCGGCTACCAGTTTGCTGATGTTGGCAAGTTCGACTGCGCCATCCTCCATGGTCCCCAAACCATCAGACAAGGCGGTCGCGCCGTCTGCTAAGACGACGCTGCCCTTGCTTGCGTCCTGTGCTCCAGCGGTGAGTTGCGACGCGGCCGTGATGGCCGCGTCCAGCCCGGTCACCAGGATCTCGAGAGCCTCGACAATCCCCTCTTGGCCGGGCTTGCGGGAACCTGATCGCAATGCCTTGGCAACTTCGGCCACACCCGTGCGGGCCAGTTTGAGGATTCCGGCCAGACCCTTGGCGCTGACGGTGGCGGCAGTGGCTTTGGCTTGCTCAATCTGCAGATCCGAGGCTGTAGTGGCCAAATCCGTAGCGACACCATTGCTAGTGGTGGCGGCCACAGCCGCATCTGTCTCCGCCTGCAGCAAGTCCGCGCAATCGGCCGGGGTGACCCCAGCAACGGGTGGACTACACAGGGCCGTGTATAGGTTGGCGAGCGTGGTCGCTGAAGCCTGGGCGCTTGCGGCCGCCGCGCTGGAATCGGTGCCAGCGCCTTGCACGTCAGTAACCAGCGGCGCCAGAGCCGCGGCCAGGTCGGCAAGATCGGTGGCCAGCAGTTCGGTACCGCGCGTGGCAGCGTCAACAACCTGATACAACGTTGCGGTCTTCAGATCTTGGGGAGCCGGGGGCAGCGGTAATGGCTTGTTCTTGGGGTTGCCGACCGCATCTGCGAGTTCGTTCGCGCCCGCCTCGATCTCCTCGGCGCCATCTCGCAGGGCGACGAGTCCATCATCGGAGAAGAGTTGCAGGAGTCGAGCTAGTTCCTCCAACCCAACCGCCAACTCGGTGGCCCCCTGACTCACGCCAGAGGCGCCCAGGTTGGCCACGTCGATGGCTGCGGTGAGGGCGTCCTGGCCCAGCGCAACTCCCGCGGATCCCTCGGCGACCTGTTCGCTGCCAGGCAACAGTTCATCATTCACCAGTTGGCTACCCGCAGTGGCACCTTCACTGAGTTCCACGATCCCGGTGGTCAACTCCGCCGCACCACTCGCCAGCGCAAGTGTCTGGGTGTTGAGCTGATCCACGCCCTCTTCGAGTTGTTGGTTGCCATCAACGGTCGTGGTCAACAAACTCTTGGAGAACCCCGTTGCGGGGTCTTGGTTGGTGGTTGCGGGCACCATCGTAAGCACGAGGCTAGGGATTTGACCGGCGTCGATGTTGGCCTTCATCGTCATCTCTTGGGTGAAGTCACCCATAGGCGGGTACACCAGCAAGTTCCAGGTCACCAATGTGTCCCCACTGCGATCCGTGCTGGTCAGTCCGGTGGACACGTCGGTGGGTTCCCATTCGGCCGGAAGCTTGGCCACGAGATTGCCAACCATCGGCGCGAAGACGGGCGTCTCTTCGGAGAACTTCTTGCCACTGGCGTCTTGGTACTTGATCTTTTTGGTTTTGACGTCGATGTTCGTGACGCTGTACTTGATTTCAAGCTCACCGCTTTGACCCATCACGGCCGTCGGGTCCACAATCTCGCCGTTCAGCTTGTATTCGGCGTGGATCGCGATGGGCAGGCTCTTGTCCATCAGGCCGCGGACGAGGGTCGTGTTTGGTTCATCGCCGCCGACAGAAACTTCAATCCCAGTGGATCGCACCGTGGGCTGACCCCGCTGGTTCAAATACTCCACGTTAGTCGTTGTGAACGGATTCAGGACAGTCCGTTCCGGGCCGCCGCGACTGCTGACGCGACTGACGACATGGGTGTCGATCGGCAAGCCGGTGGCATCAAGTTGCGCCAGTGCGATCTCTTCCTCGTAGAAGTACTCGCCCGGAAGGTTGTCGTTCGCGGGGGACTGGAAAGCACCCAGGGTACTGTCCGACCCGGTGCTTCCCCCGGCTGTTCCGGCTGCTCCAGCGACACCGACCCCGGCTAGGAGGGCGGCGCAGAGGCTGACCGCGGCGAGTTTCTTCATCGGCTCGACCCCGCAGAACTGAGTTCGCTGGCCGGTTCGGTGGGTTGTGGCGTTTCCGGCTCGATTGGTTCGGTCTCAGGGGGCGCTGGCCGCGTGATGAGGCGATCAATCAGCACCGCCAGGAATCCGGCAAGGAACGCGGGCAGTAGGGCGTTGCGCAGTAGAACCCCGTAGTCAGCGTCGATCTCTGCGGCCCCCACGCCAAACGTGACTGCCATGGTGATGCCGCCGAGCACCAGCGCAAGGCCATAGCGGCGCAGTGGCGTGAACGCCACGATCAGGGCCAGGGCCAGGATACTCCAAGCGGCCATTTGTCCCGGTACTTGCTCAGTGGCCAGGATTATTGTCCGCAAAAGGCTGAAGAAGATGGCGACGATACCGGCCCCAATCAGGATCATCAAAATGCGCAACCCGCGACTGCGACCAGCGCCGGGCATGCCAGCGGGCAGCCACACGACAATGCCACCCACAATCGCTGAGACTGCAATAGCAACATCCTGGAACGGCATGACGGGGCTGTTCGCGTTGAATCTACTGCTGACGATCCAGGCGATGATGATGCCAATCGCAATGGGGATCATCTTGGTGCTTGGTCGCGTAGCTTCCCGGACGGTCTTGGGGGACTGATCCGGCGGGTCTTCGTTGATGGTATCCAGCGCGGCCGGATCCCCCTCAACGTTGAGTTCGGGTAGGGCCCGATCCAGCCACTTGGGCAGCCACCAGGTCCACTTGGCGGCTAATACCATCAGGGCGGGCACGAGCATGCAGCGCACGATCGTGGCATCGACTAGAACAGCCGTAGCGAGACCGACGCCAAACATCTTCACCACCGGGTCGGGAACCAAGATGAATGATGCAAAGACGACCACCATGATGGCCGCTGCGCTGGTGACGACTTGTCCGGTGTC
>JAHZKU010000252.1 GCA_022600255.1 Actinomycetes bacterium
CACACTCCCCCGGGGACACACTTCGTGCGTCTTACCCCGCGTTCATGGCAAGATTTGGGGTGTGCACACAATCCTCCCCGAACAGAGCGGATCCCTTTCACCAGCCGGCGTGGCCGAAGCGCACGAATGGCCAGACGCCGATGTCTGGGTGCGGGGCCTGATGGTCGCGACGGCGGACGGTGCGGCGCGATCGGAGGTGGGGTTGTCCGGGGGCATTTCCAGCGCCGGTGACCGGCTCGTTTTTGGCACAATTCGCGGGATGGCCGACGCCATCCTGGTCGGCGCCAACACGATCCGCACCGAAGGATACGGCGGCATGAAGGCCCGCCCCGAACTTGCGGCCCGGCGCGCCGCTTCGGGTCAGCACCCAGCACCCCGAATCGCCATCGTGACCCGCACAGGGAGTCTTGACACCGATGCCGGTGTCTTTGTTGATTCTGATGAACCTCCCATCGTTTTTGTCCCCGAGAGCCTGCCGGACGACAAGCGCGCGGAACTGTCGCAAGCCTCCGAAGTGATTTCGGCCGGTATCGACCAGGTAGAGATGTCCGAGGTCATCACGTATTTGGCGCGGATTGGTTTGCCCCGCATTGTCTGCGAGGGCGGGCCGACCATCTTGGGCGAGTTGGCGGCCCAGAATCTTCTGAACGAGCTTTGCCTGACCGTTACCCCCTTGCTAGCGGGCGGGGCCTATCCCAACGGCGACCGCACCCCGCGCATTCTGGACAGCGCAGTGTTGCCTGCGCCACCAGCGGTGCTGTCGCTAGAACATGTCCTCGAAGACAACGGCACGTTGTTCTTGCGCTATCAGGTCCTTGGCTCTTGAGCGCTCCCCCTGCGGCCGGTCCACACGCAACCTTCGCTCTCGCCTGATGGTTGCGCTCCAGCCGCCGATCAAACCCATGCTGGCGAAGGCAACCAAGAGTCAGCGAATGCCAGCCGCGGACAAGGCCACCGGCGGATGGTTGTTCGAACCCAAGTGGGATGGATTTCGGGTACTTCTCTTCCGTGACGGGGACGCGCTCACCATCCAGTCCCGCAATGGGGAGGACCTCACCTACTGCTTTCCGGAGATTTCAGCCGCGCTGGATCAACTTCCGTCGGCCTGCGTCCTGGACGGGGAGTTGGTGATCGCCCACGACGGACGGCTCTGGTTTGAGGAACTCAGCCAACGGATTCGACCCCACTCTGAGGCGGGTGGCTGGAAGATTGCTGAGCTGGCGGCCAACTATCCTGCCAGTTATGTGGCTTTCGACCTCTTGGCGATCGGGCAGCAGGACCTGACGTCTCAGACCATGCAGGAACGCCGTGCGGCCTTAGCCGCGATGGCGCTGAATCCGCCCTTCTTCACAACACCAGCCACGACAGACCCAGAGCTCGCCCAGACCTGGTTCAGCGAGTTTGAAGGCGCCGGCCTCGACGGCGTGATCGCCAAAGACTTGGGCAGCACCTACCAACCCGGTAAGCGAGCGATGCTGAAGGTCAAGCACATCCGGACAGTCGACGTGGTGATCGCAGGCTGGCGGGCACACAAGCAGCCCGGGCCCAACAACGAACCGGTCGTCGGCTCGCTCCTGTTGGGTCTGTACGGCCCGCAAGGTTTGCACCATGTCGGGGTTGCGGCCAGTTTCTCGGCCGCACGCCGCGTCGAGCTGACAGAACTCATGCAGCGTTACGCAGTCGAGGAATCCGGGCCCCATCCTTGGCTGAGCTGGGCCCAGCCAGATCCGGAGAGACGCCAGCCGGGCGGCGAATCTCGATGGTCGGCGGGCAAGAACCTAAGCTTTCACCTCGTGCGCCCCGAACTCGTCGCAGAGGTCAAGTACGACCACATGGAGGGAAGTCGGTTTAGACATGTCACCTCCTTAGTTCGGTTTCGACCCGACCGGACCCCCCAAAGCTGCACGTTCGACCAACTTGAAACCCCGGTGCCTTACGACTTGGCAAGAGTGGCTCCGGGTCTGTCCGATTAAGGCGCGCAACCGAAGGCACCGGCCACTAGGGTGAAGGAACCCGCCTAGCCAGGAGCCCCGTTGCGCCCACTGAAGATCATCTTGGCCGTCGTGGTCGCCATTGTGCTGGGCGGCGGAGTCCTAGTCACCAAGACCTACTGGTGGAACAGCTGGCAGACGGACAGTTTCCAGTCGCAGTTCGACGAGTTCTACGCCGTGCCTGATCCCATCGTTGGCGAAGTCGGTGACATCGTGCGCCAAGAGCGCGCCCCGGACTACGACGTTAAAGACGGTGAGGCAACGCGCATCCTGTTCGTCTCCGAGACGGAGGCCGGCGAAAAGCGTGTCAGCGGCGGGACCGTGTGGACGCCCACGAAGGCGTCCGCTCCCGCGCAAGATCGTCGTGTCGTGGCCTGGGCTCACCCCACGTTGGGTTTGGGTGTGTCGTGCTCCCCCTCGCGTCAGAGTGAACTCAACTTGGATCCGGCAGGAATCGTCCCAGGCATGATGGCAAAGAACTGGGTCGTGACAGCCGCAGACTACGTCGGGCTAGGAACGCCACCCCAGGAACAGACCTACCTGATTGGCCAGCAGGAGGCCCGCGACGTCATCAACTCCGTGCGCGCTGCCCGCAACCTTTCCGACGGGGCGGCCGGAAAGCAGTGGGCGGTATACGGACACTCGCAGGGTGGCCATGCCTCGCTCTGGGCCG
>JAHZKU010000024.1 GCA_022600255.1 Actinomycetes bacterium
TCACGGTGGTCTACTTCTTGTCCAGCGTGTTCAGTTGGCTGCAGTACTACCTCATGGCCGGCGTGACCCAGCGGACGATGTATCGCCTCCGCGAGGATGTCGACTTGAAGCTTGGTCGACTGCCGCTTAAATACTTCGACAATCACTCGCGCGGCGATCTGTTGTCCCGAGTGACCAACGATATCGACAACATCTCCACCACGCTGCAACAGACGATGACGCAAGCGATCACGTCTGTGCTCACGGTGATCGGTGTTCTGGCCATGATGATCATCATCAGCCCCTTGCTCGCCCTGATCTCAGTACTTACGGTGGGGCTGTCGTTCGCCGTGACATTCTTGGTCGCCAAACAGTCGCAGAAACAGTTCACGCAGCAGTGGAAGTGGACTGGCACCCTCAACGGACATGTCGAGGAGATGTTCTCCGGCCATGAGATTGTGAAGGTGTTTGGCCACCAAGCCAAGGCCCGGAAGACCTTCGATGAGTCCAACGAGAAGATGTATCTTTCCAGCTTTCGAGCTCAGTTCATCTCGGGCATCATCCAACCGGCCATGCAGTTCATCGCCAACCTGAACTACGTCGCCATTGCGGTGGTGGGTGGGGTGCGTGTTGCCACCGGCCAGATGTCGTTGGGCGATGTGCAGGCGTTCATTCAATACAGCCGACAGTTCACGATGCCGATCACCCAACTTGCGAGTATCACCAACTTGCTCCAGTCCGGCCTGGCTTCCACCGAACGGGTATTTGAGCTACTTGACGAGCCAGAGGAATCCCCAGATCCCACAGATCCGGTCAGCCTTGGTCGGGCCACGGGAGCCATCGAGTTGCGCAACGTCAGTTTCCGCTACGAGGCCGCCAAACCTCTGATTGAGGATCTATCGCTGACGGTGGCGCCTGGTCAGGCAATCGCAATCGTCGGTCCGACTGGTGCAGGCAAGACCACCTTGGTGAACCTGCTGATGCGGTTCTACGACATTGATGCGGGCACGATTCGCCTGGACGGGGTGAATGTCCAAGACCTCACGCGCGACGAACTGCGGCGCGTCTTTGGGATGGTGCTGCAAGATACCTGGCTGTTCAAGGGCACGATTGCGGAAAACATCGCCTACGGCGCTGGACCCAAGCAACTCGCGCGAGGGCTGGCAGACGACGAGGTACGCGCCGCGGCCCGGGCCGCACACGCTGATCACTTCATTCGCACGCTGCCGGATGGGTACGACACCGTGCTTGACGAGGCGGCTTCCAATGTCTCCGCTGGCGAGAAGCAGTTGCTGACGATTGCTCGGGCTTTCTTGGCGGATCCGGCGGTGCTGATCCTGGACGAGGCGACGAGTTCGGTGGATACCCGCACCGAGGTCCTGATTCAACAAGCGATGGCCGACCTACGCCAGGGGCGCACCAGCTTCGTGATTGCTCATCGACTCTCTACGATTCGAGATGCCGACGTGATCTTGGTGATGGAAGACGGTCAAATCGTGGAGCAAGGCAATCACGACGAGCTGATAGCCGCGCAGGGCCCCTACTACGACCTCTATATGAGCCAGTTCACGCAGTCCTACGACGAGGTGTCGGACATCGAGCCACAATGAGGCTCGGATGTCTCCTCTGCGACTGATCGACCTCGTGAGAGCAAACGACCCTCGCCGCGAGTGGAGTCGCGAACGAGGGTCTGACCCCACGAAGCGTTAGAAGCGCACTCGAGGGACTGACTCGAGCTTCCCGCATCGGGGCGGTTCGGGCAAATCCGTGCGAACGAGTGAAGGTGAGTGCCCGGATCCACTCGGCGCCCGAGAGCCGATAGAGTCCCACATATGGAATACGGAAATCTTGGCGGCAGCGGCCTGAAAGTCAGCAAACTTGCCTACGGCAACTGGATCACCCACGCCAGTCAGGTAGAGAAAGACGCCGCCAAGGAGTGCGTCCATGCGGCCTTGGATGCTGGCATCACCACGTTCGACACCGCGGATATCTACGCCGCAACAAGAGCCGAGGATCTGCTGGGCGACCTGCTGCACGGCCAGCGGCGTGACGGCCTTGAGATCTTCACGAAAGTCTACTGGCCCACGGGGCCCGGCCGAAATGATGTTGGACTGTCGCGCAAGCACATTCTGCGTTCCTGCGAGGGGTCGTTGCGCCGACTGAAGACCGACTACATCGACCTCTACCAGGCCCACCGATACGACTACGAGACGCCGTTGGAAGAGACCATGCGGGCGTTTGATGACTTGGTGCGCGCAGGCAAGGTGATGTACATCGGGGTCTCCGAATGGACCGCAGAGCAGATCGCCGAAGCGGTGCGGATTGCCGATGATCTCGGCCTAGACCGCATCGTCTCCAACCAACCGCAATACTCGATGTTGTGGCGGGTCATTGAAGCCGAAGTGATTCCGACGTCGGCCGCGCGCGGGATCGGACAGATCGTTTGGTCGCCGCTGGCCCAAGGCGTGTTGACCGGCAAGTACGCGCCCGGCCAGGATTATCCCGCCCAATCGCGGGCGGTTTCCAAGGAAGGTAGCAACTTCATCAGCCAGTGGCTGACCGAACCTGTCCTGAATCGGGTTGCGGCCCTGAAGACTCTTGCGGAAGAGGCCGGTGTATCACTGGCACAACTGAGCTTGGCTTGGGTGTTGCAGAACCCCGACGTTTCCGCGGCCATCATTGGAGCAACTCGAGCGTCTCAGGTTCAGGAGAACGTGCGCGCGCTCGGGATCACGATTGAGCCCGATCTGCTAGCCGCCATCGACAATACGTTGCATGATGTGATGATTACCGACCCGGAGAGGACGGTTTCCCCAGCGCAGCGACCGGGCTGACGCGCTCGGAGGACGCCGCGGGAAGCCTGGGGCTCAGCCAGGCGACAAGCTCATCGGACCGTACACTTCTCGCTCGGCATCTAACAGCGTTACTGCTGCCACACCGGCGGCGGCTAAACCGCGCCATTCTTCCCCGAGCCAGCTTTCCGCATCGGATTGGCTGGGAAACATTTGCTGTGCGTCGTAGCCAGCCGCACTGACCTCACGGCCGTCAGCGGCCAGAAACCGCCATTTCCATGTCATAACCCAAGCAAACCACAATCGGGCAGACGCAACGCAAGACGCAGGTAGAATCACCGCCGGCAGCCACCCGGTTGGCGGAAACGTCATCGCCGGAACCGGTGGGCGCGCCACCTTCACGCAACACGCGCAGCCAGCGGTCCGACAGCCGCTCACGACCAAGTGTTGGGGGTTCAACACACATCCGACGGCTAGGCGATAGCATCTGCATGAAGTGAAGGGATCACCGTGATTACACTCAAAGGCCGCGCGCATGTCGTTGCCACCGCGCTCGTTACTGTATTTGCCGTTTTTGGTCTGATGGTGTCGCTCGGCGGCAGCGCCAAGGCTGAATCGTTCACGTACTGGTCTCTGTGGGTAGAGGAAGATGGCAAATGGGCACCGAGTCAGCAAGGTGCCTCGGACCTGACCGTCACCGATCAATCGGTGTTGGGTGCCAAGTACCTAGAGTCAGAGGTGGAACTCACTAGTTCTGACGCTCCCGAGCTTAAGCCCGACTACGCTGCTCTCTGTCCGGACCTGCCCGCTGCAGAAGGACAGGTACGTGTGGCGATCGTGCTGGAGTATGGCGACGCTAGCCTCGCCCCGGATGGCACGAACCCCCCCGGGAACTCGAATGAGTGCGTCACAATCCCGGAGCCGGCAACCGCTGCGGTGGCGTTGGAGAATGCCGGGAGTGTGACCGCTGACTCGGCCGGCTTCATCACGGCAATCAACGGCTACCCGGCAGATGCCGCCGGCGCTAGCGTTACGCCCTCGGCCGTACCAGTCGGTGAACCCGATGATGAGGGCACGGATTCCTGGATCATCGTGGTTGTTGGTGTTGTCATTCTGGCGATCCTGATTGCCATCTTTTATCTGCGCAGCCAACGGCGCGGCGCCCAGGACGCCAACGTCGATTCGACTCAGTGA
>JAHZKU010000253.1 GCA_022600255.1 Actinomycetes bacterium
CCGAGGCCAAACAGCAGGAAAGACAGCGGCATCACCAACACCCGGACGACGGCTTGCCACGGTTTGATCGGGCCCCCATCTGTGGCCACGACCCGATCGCCGACCAGCCATTTCCCCAACGTCCGGCCAGCAATCACCAGGCTGATCACGGCATAGGAGAATGTCCACACGATCAGAATTCCCAAGCCGAGCGCTGTTTGGGCGGACAGGGAGATGTCAGTCTGGTCCAAGAATGTGGTCAAAAGAAACAGGATTCCCGCGGTAATGATGGTGAAAGATCCAAACACCACAGCCAGATCCGCCAGGAAGCCGAGCAGCCGAGACAACGGGCCGGCGTAGTGTCCGGTGACCACAGCTTGCGACGATCCATTCCCAGGGCGGATCAGAGCCGGGGGCCCGAGGGGGGTCTTGTCCGGATCGCGCCGGAACAGCCGCAGCGTCAAGCGCATGACAATCTGATCCACGGCGACCAGTTGCCGCCGGGCCAGGTCTAAAAAATTCGTGAATAGGTGCCCAGTGCTATGGCTGACCAACTCGGGAACACCCGCGCGATCGACCACCTTGGCAACGTCAACGCGGGCCAGAATGGCGTCGAAATCAACTTTCTCCAGGGCGGCGTTCAAGTCGGTTCTCGCGACCAGCTCATTCGGATCCACGCGATCCAGCAGGGCGTTCGGATCGACCCGATCAAGCAGTCGGTCCGGATCGACCCGATCCAAGAGTCGGTCCGGGTCCACGCGATCCAACAGCGCATTCGGATCGACCCGATCCAACAGCTGGTCGGGCGTGACGCGATCTAGGAGTCGGTTCGGATCCACCCGGTCCAGCAACGCGTCCGCGTCCACCTGGTCCAACAGGATGTCAGGGTCAATGCGCGCCAGGATCGCATCAAAATCAACGCGCTGCGCCAAGGCATTGATATCAATCCGCTCGACTAGCTCATCGACGTCCACGTCGGCCAACAATGCGTTGACGTCAATGACACCCGCGGCGGCGTTTGTGATCTTCCCGAATGGGTTGAAGGACCGCTTCGGCCGGTCCGACTCTGAGACCGCCGAGATCAGCAGCAGGGCGATGAGTGCGTCGACAGCGGCCACATCCCGAAACTACACGGCCCAGGCGATCGCTGCTGCCCGAATTTGACCTCCTCCGGCGAGTGATGGAAATGAGCTCCGTGGACGACGACGGGTGACTTTCGGCTGGCACGGAGCGAGCTACGGGCAGCTAACGTTCTGCGCCGGTACGTCACCATCGACCAAGTAGGCATCAACAATCTCATCCACACACCCGGAGCGGTTGCCGTAGGCCGTGTGGCCATCCGCATCGTAGGTGACCAGTCGAGCGTCTGGCAGACTCTCAGAGAGACGCTGTGCCCAAGCCAACGGGGTTGCTGGGTCATGCGTCGTTGAGACAACCAGCACCGGGGTCTGTGTTGCGGCGGTAACTTCCAGGGGGGTGCCGGTTGGGCCGACGGGCCATTGGGCACACACGACGTCCGACCAGGCCAAGTACGGCCCGAAGGTCGGCGCGGACTCGGCCCAATCTTCTGCCCTGGCTTCCAGCGTTCCAGGATCCCCGTCCACAGGGCGGTCCAGGCACGAAACGGCGTAGAAAGCTTCTTGGCTGTTGTCCGCATACTTGCCGTTAGATGACCGCTGCAATCGTTCGTCGTACATGTCCAACAAGGTGCTGCCATCACCAGCAAAGCCATCGTTGAGGCCAGCGGACAGTTGATCCCAATCGCCGAAGTCCGGGAAATACAGGTAGTTCAGGATCGAGCCCAGCGCCAATGACTGAGTGAGTTCCCGATCCGAGTCGGTCGGCAAGGGATCCTCGGCCAGACCGTCCAAGAAAGCGTCTATCTGCGCCACCCCTTCGTCGACCGACCCCTTGGCGAGCGGGCAATCGTCCTGCTCTTGGCAGTCCGCGACGTATCTGCGCAGGCTGTCCTCAAAACCCTCAGCCTGACCCAACCCAATCTCAGCGGTATCCAAATCCGGTGGTAGAACGCCGTCCAGCACGAACCGACCCACATTATCGGGGAACTCTGCCACGTACAGTGCGCCGATCAACGTGCCGTAGGACTTGCCCAGGTAGTCCAGTTGGCCCTCACCCAGCGCGGCCCGCAGCACATCCAGATCCTTCACAACGGCATCGGTACTCACGAATTCGAATGTCCCGGCCGCATTCTTTTCGCAGCGGACGCCGTACTCCGCAGCGTCTGCGACAAGCTTTTCCTCCTCGGCGGCCGAATCCGGTTTTCCATCAGCGGCAAGCCACTCGTCCTTCTGGGCATCAGTGAGGCAATTGATCGGGTTGCTCTTTCCGACGCCGCGCGGGTCAAAACCGACGATGTCAAAGTTGTCCGTGAGTTCTGTCGTCAGCACCGCGTCAGCCGCGGCCGCGTAGTCCACCCCACTGCCGCCTGGCCCACCGGGGTTCAGGACCAGCGAACCTTGGCTGTTGTCGTTGGCCTTGTGGCGGAGTAGGGCGATCTCGAAGTCGCCGAGTTCGGGATCTGCGTAGTCCTTGGGGACAGCCAAGGTGGCGCACTCGTTGCCGCCACAGTCGGTCCACTCCAGCGTCTGGTTGTAGTAGGCCGCCAGTTCGGCTGCGGGGGGCGGTCCTGCGGGGACTTCAGCCGCAGGATCCTGCGCCGAGGTGCATGCGGTGAGTGCCAGGCCGGCAGTCGCCACTAGGCCAAGGATTCGTGATTTCACCTGCCGAGTGTCGCACGGGAACGCGGAAACCTCGCCACTGCGTGATCGAACCCTTACATTTTTCCCTTACATTTGAGGTGTGGCACCTGAGTCCGAGTCTGACTGGCATTCCCAGGCCCGCCGCGGCAAAAAGCCTGGCAAACCAGCCGGCGCCGGTCCGGACCGAGCGGCCAAGTTCGCCGAAAACCTGGGTCGGGTGTCAGCGGCCGCGTTCGCCTTTCGCGACTCCTTCAAGCAGGCCCGGGCGCCAGCCACTGTCGAGGAACAGATGGCGCTGGAGCATCAGGCGGCGCAAACCCGCTATGCCACGGCCAAACGTGCTTACGGCCGCAAAGTCCGTCGCCTGCGGCGTCGCGCGCGCGGCATGCTCGGCCTAGCGGTGGTCTCAGGCAGCGTCGCGGCCGCCGACTTCATGGTGGCCGGCCCCGAGGTTTGGTTCTGGGTCGGAGCACCAACGGCGGTTCTGGCCGGCTGGACGTCGCGCAGCGACGCGGCCCGCGCAGCGTCGCTGGAACCGCCCAGCAAACCGCAGGTGCTGCCGCCTCCGCCGCAGCCACTGCCGGCAGGCGACGTGGGCCACACCGAGTCGGTTCGCCTGTACAACATCCGGTTGCAGCTGGCACGCATATTGCCGACTATTGAACCACTCCACGCCGAAGCCGCCGCAGAATTGCGCGCCGCCGATTGTGAAGCCGCTCCCGCGATGACCGGGCTAGTGCAGCGAATCGCAGCATTGACAGACGTGGCAAACCAGATGCCCGGGACTCCCGCCGCTGCTACCGCGACCCAGTCCAGCAAGGAACTGCGAGGGTACTTGGCCTCCGGCGTGGAGCGCTACGACGATCTGCTGCGTGCCGCACTGGAGCTGCTAAGCGCCCCAGACCCCCACAATCTCATCGAGACGCGATTGCACACGAGCATGCAGGAGCTAACGGCCTACTCAGAAGGGCTACACAGCGCAGCCAGAGCAGTCGTCGACCCGCCAAGCTAAGCGAGAACAACAGGCCGCAGCCGCATGGGACAGCAACTGCCGACCCTACTGACGCAATCGGTCAGCAGGCGCTGGAGATAAGGCCCTCACCGCGGCGGCCTGTTGTCGCCGATCTCGATCTGAACACACTGCACTCGGGGCGGATCGGTTCGCGTCTGCGCGACTACTCAGCCAGCCCGACCAGCGTGTCCTGTGGCGGCACTGGGTGCAACAGCTGCACCATCAGTGCTTCACAGACCACCAGCGGTGGGACATTGCCGCTGAGCTGCGCCCGGGCTGCCGAAAGCGCATCAATCCTGGCCACAGTGCCAGCAGCATCCTGGCGACCGGCCACCTGCTCCAGCTCAGCGGCCAGATCCGGGTTGATCAGCGCGCCTCCGGCTCCAACCTGCAGCACGAAGACGTCCCGGTACCAGCCCATGAGGTCCACGAAGTAGCGATCCAGGGCATCCCGCGTCGAGCGGGCCGCACGCTGTTGTTGGTTCTTGGCCAGCTGTGACAGGGCACCTCTGGCGTGGTTCCTCACCTTGGCCGCCGAGACGCCAGTCGCTCCTTGCCCATAAGCATCTAGCAACTCCTCTGTCTCGGCATCATCCAAGTCTTTGGAGCGCTGTTTCGCATCGGCATCAGCGGCTTGCTTCAGCTCGTGAGCGATCGCGTAAGCGGCCTCAAGGCTGTTCAGCCGGCTGGGTACTTTCAGAACATTCGTGCGCCGAGATCGCACCTCCGCGCTGTTCGCCAAGCCCCGGGCGCGCCCGATATGCCCCTGGGAGGCCGCCGCGGCGAAGCCGGCCATCCCAGCGTCCACACCCTCCATCATCAAGGCTGCGGCGACATCGGAGGGATCGGGAATCCGCAAAGCGACGTGCCGCGTGCGCGAGCGAATGGTCGGCAGGAGATCTTCGCCGCTGGGAGCACAGAGAATCCAAACCGTACCGGCGGTCGGCTCCTCGATGGCCTTCAACAGTGCGTTCGCGGCGGACTCGGTCATCCGGTCCGCATCCTCAACGACCAAGATTCGGTATCGGGCTCGGGTCGGCGCTCCGGCGGCTTTGACCACAAGCTCGGTCGCAGACTGCTTGCTATAACTGAAAGTCGTCGACCGCTCCAGATCCACATCGGGGTGCGTGCCCGCCAGTGCCTCCCGACACTCTTTACAGATCCCACAGCCTGCCTGCTCGCAGACGAGGGCGGCGGCGAATGATTCCGCCGCGATGGAACGACCCGACCCTGGTGGACCGGTGATCAACCAAGCATGCGTCATGGCCCCGTCTGCCGGTTTCGATGATCCTGCGGCACGTGCTGCTGCATCCAGCTCGGCCACAACCTTGGGTTGTCCCGCGACCCGGCTCCAGACACTCATGGGGTCGGCACCGGCACTTGGTTCGCGGAAACTAAACGACGCTGCACTTCGACCCAAACCTGCTCGGCGATCTCTTCCTGGGCAGCGCCACCGGCGATAACGACGTGTGCGGCCGGGTCCGCCTCTGCCAACTCGTGTAGTGCAACGCGCAATGTCTGATGAAATTCCAGTTGCTCGGCCTCAAGACGGTTTGGATCCAACGCTCGGGCAAGCCCGACTTCTGGTTCTGCATCGAGTAGGAACGTGAGATCGGGTGCCACATCTTGAATGGCCCAAGCACTCAAGCCCGCAACGTCGGTCATCCCCAAACCCCGCCCTGCGCCTTGGTATGCGACCGACGATTCGGAAAATCGATCGCTGATAACAACGGCACCGCGCTGTAGTGCTGGCCGGATCGTCTTGTCCACATGTTCCGCGCGTGCGGCCGCGAACAGCAGGGCTTCACAACGAGGGCCCATGTCAGCGTTGTTGTCAGCCAAGACCAAGTCGCGGATCTGCTCGGCGATCGGCGTGCCACCCGGTTCCCGGGTGGTGACCACATCCACTCCTTGTGCCTGTAGTCGCGCAGCCAAGGCGCGCACCTGGGTGGATTTCCCACTGCCCTCGCCACCCTCAAAGACCACGAAGAAACCAGGGGCGTGGGGTTGTGCCATGCCTCCGAGCCTAGGGGAGAATTCTGCTGAGACCAATGCCGAGGTGTCGCTCCCGCTCGACATCGCCACAACCTAGATCACGTAGTCGGGCGGTTCGAAGTCCTCGCGGGCCCACACGCCGTGATCGGGGCCATGGGGACCATCTCCCACGTGGCCGAGTGCACGCCGCTCCAACTCCTCCACGCGCTTGAGGAGCGACACAACGGTGTCGCCCATCGCGTCTGGAGTCTCGCTCTCACTGTCCGCGACTGGGGGAGTCTTTGGGGTACGCCGGGTCACGATCTGACCCGGCACCCCAACAACAATCGTTCCAGGCGGTACATCGTGCAGCACTACCGAGTTGGCGCCGATGCGCGCGTTGGCCCCGATCGTGATCGGACCCAAGATCTTGGCGCCGGCGCCAACCACCACGTTCTCCTCCAGCGTTGGATGCCGTTTGCCCTTCTCCAAGCTGGTGCCACCCAAGGTAGCTCCCTGATAGATGGTGCAGCCGTTGGCAACTTCGGCCGTCTCCCCCACCACGACACCCATGCCGTGGTCGATAAACACACAGGAGCCGAACTGGGCACCGGGGTGAATCTCAACACCCGTGAAGAATCGAGTCCAGTGCGATGACCAACGACCGAACGTGCGCATTCCATGCGTCCAGAACCACCGGCTGACCCGGTAGCCCCAGAGCGCATGCAAGCCAGGATAAGCCAAGACCACCTCGAGCTTGCTCTGGGCTGCGGGATCGCGCTCCAGAACTGTCCGGATGTCCTCGCCTATCCGCGCCATCAGTCCATCAGATCCGCGAACAACGCGGTGGACTGGTACCGCTCGCCGAAGCTTGGAATCACAACCACAACGCGCTTGCCCTTGTTCTCCGGGCGGGCCGCCACCTCTAGAGCGGCCCATACGGCAGCGCCGGATGAGATTCCGACCAGCAACCCCTCTTCTTGCGCGACCTTGCGGGCCGTGGTCATGGAATCCTCGTTGGAAACCTTGATGACTTCGTCGTAGATCTCGGTGTCGAGGTTGTTGGGCACAAACCCAGCCCCGATCCCCTGCAGCGGGTGCGGCCCTTTCTGGCCACCGGACAGGATCGGAGAAGCTTCTGGCTCTACCGCCACGATCTGCACGTCTGGCAGTTTCTCTTTGAGGACTTGACCAACACCGGTGATGGTGCCGCCAGTGCCCACGCCGGCCACCACAATGTCCACGTTTCCGTCGGTGTCGGCCAGGATTTCTTCGGCCGTCGTAGCCCGGTGGATCGCCGGGTTGGCCGGATTGTTGAACTGCTGCGGCATGAACCACGTGGGATTCTCTTCGAGCAGCTGCGCGGCCGCGCCGATGGCGCCACCCATGCCCTCGGGTCCTGGCGTGAGTACCAACTCAGCGCCGTATGCGCGCAGAATGGCACGACGTTCCTTGCTCATTGTCTCGGGCATCGTGATCACCAAGTGATACCCCCGGGCTGCACACACCATCGCAAGGGCGATACCAGTGTTTCCGGACGTGGGTTCCACGACGGTGCCCCCGGGCTTCAGATCGCCGGACTGCTCCGCCGCGTCAATCATGGCCACACCAATACGGTCCTTGACGCTGTGGGCCGGATTGAAGAACTCACACTTGGCGACCACCTCGGCGGGCAGACCTTCGGCAACGCGGTTGAGGCGGACCAAGGGTGTACCGCCGATGAGCTCAGTGATGTCATTGGCTATGTGCATTGTTGCTGTTTCCTTCTCTCGAGTTCACTAACCGTATCGATGGACAAGTTATTTCGGCTACACCCACCTGATAAGGGACTGATGTGTCTGCCTAATTGGTGACGTACCTGCTCACGAACTAGGTACAACACTTTCTGGTGCAGGTTCGGGAGTCTGCTGGGCCGTGTTCTGATCGGCCGTGGCTTTCTTCCCTACGCTCTTCTTCGCTGCGCTCTTCTTGGCGGTCTTCTTCTTTGCCGCAGTCTTCTTGGCGGTGCTCTTCTTCGCAGCAGCTTTCTTCTTCTTCGCCTTCTTCGCCGGGCCTTTGGCACGCCGTTCGGCCAAAAGGTCCGCGGCCCGTTCCAGCGTGATAGCGGTGGCATCCTCGGCTTTTGGAACCGTGGCGTTGTACTCACCATCGGTGACGTATGGGCCGAAGCGACCGTCCTTGACCACAACCGGCGCACCACTGACTGGATCATTACCCAGTTCCTTCAGAGGTGCGGCCGCCCGCTGGCCGCGCCGTCGGGGCGGTTCGGCCAAGAGCTTCAAGGCCTCATCCAGGGTGACCGTGAAGATTTGGGCTTCTTCGGCCAGGGAGCGGCTCTCCTTCAGTTTGCGAATGTAGGGGCCATAACGGCCGTTCAGCGCCTCGATGACTTCACCGTCTTTGGGATCGGTACCGATCGCACGTGGTAGGGACAGTAGCTTGAGGGCCTGCTCTAAGGTCACGGTGTCCAACGCCATGTCCTTAAACAACGAACCCGTGCGAGGCTTCGATTTGGCGGGAGCATCGGCCTCCAGGACCTCAGTGACGTAAGGGCCAAAGCGGCCGTTCTTGGCCACGATCACCCGATCGGTTTCCGGGTCGGTGCCCAGTTCGCGGTCCTGCCGCGGCTGGGCATAGATCTCTTCGACCTTCTCAGCGGTAACCTCGTCCGGCGCGATCCCTTCGGGCAGGTTGGCCCGCTCCGGTTCGCCATCCTTGTCCTTCTCTAAATACGGACCGTATCGGCCGACCCGGAGAACGGCATCGGAACCTTCGATGGCGAAGGTGGAGAGCTTGCGGGCATCAATGTCATCCGAAGCGTCAATCAGTGGCTTCAGGCCAGCAAAACCGGCCCCAGCCTCCCCGGAGTAGAAGTCCTGCAAGGCCTTCAAACGCGATTCATCACCGGATGCCACTTGGTCCAGGGTCTCCTCCATGCGCGCTGTGAAGGAGTAGTCAACCAGTGCCGCAAAGTGGTCCTCCATCAGACGCACAAATGTCATCCCTAGGAAAGACGGCACTAACGCGCTACCTCGTTTGAACACGTATTCCCTAGCGACGATCGTGTCCATGATCGCCGCATAGGTAGAGGGTCGACCGATCCCACGCTCTTCCAATGCCTTGACCAGACTCGCCTCGGTGTAACGCGAGGGTGGGTTGGTAGCGTGGAACTCCGCCGCGAGCGATTCGGCCGAGACGCTCTGGCCTTCGGCAAGCGCGGGCAACCCTGCGGGCTTGTCCGCCTTGGCATCCGCAACGTCTTCGTAGGCTGCCAGGAAACCGGGAAAGACAACCACTGTCCCGGACGCCGCGAACTCCACGGCTCGACCGTCAGCGGTCTGCGCGGCCAGTTTCATGCTCGTGGTCGCCACCTTGGCATCGGCCATCTGCGAGGCAACGGTGCGCTTCCAGATCAACTCGTACAGGGCAAAGTCATCGCGGGTGAGTTCACCGGCGACAGCCCCCGGCGTCCGGAAGGAATCACCGGCGGGGCGAATCGCTTCGTGCGCCTCTTGGGCGTTCTTGACCTTGCGATCGTAACGCCGCGGCGTTTCCGGGACATGGTCAGCACCGTACAGATCGCCAGCCTGGCGTCGGGCGGCATTGATGGCTTGGTCGGACAGGGTGGTGGAGTCCGTACGCATGTACGTGATGTAGCCACGGTCGTACAAGCCTTGTGCCACGGACATGGTGCGCTTCGCGCTCCACTTGAGTCGGCCACCGGCTGCCTGCTGCAGCGTCGATGTCATGAAAGGCGGACTCGGGCGCCGCGTTTTGGGTTTGCGCTCGACGGACTGAACCGTGAACGCCACACCCTGCAGCGCCGTCGTAAGGTGCTCTGCGGCGGCTTGATCCAGAACGGTCAATCCCGCTTTGGTCAACTGGCCGCGATCATCGAAGTCACGGCCGGTCGCGATACGAGATCCGTCAACCGAAATCAGGCGAGCGGCGAACGCTCCGGGAGCGAACTGACCGGCGACGTCCCAGTGTTCGGCGGACTTGAACGCGATCCGTTCGCGTTCGCGATCCACTACCAACCGCACCGCCACAGACTGGACGCGTCCCGCCGAGCGCGCCTGGCTCATTCGACGCCACAAGACCGGTGAGACCTCATAGCCGAAGAGTCGGTCCACGATTCGGCGCGTTTCCTGCGCATCGACTAGGTCCGTGTTTAACTCACGCGTATCTTCGGCGGCCGCAGCGATGGCCTCTGGCGTGATCTCGTGAAAGACCATCCGGCGTGTCGGGACTTTGGGTTTCAGGACTTCCTTGAGGTGCCAAGCAATGGCTTCGCCCTCGCGGTCCTCGTCAGTGGCTAGGAGCAGTTCGTCGGCCTGTGCCAGCGCTTGCCGCAGTTCGGTGACTGTTGACTTCTTGCGTGTCGGTACGACATAAAACGGAAGGAAGCCGTTCTCGACATCCACACCGGTCTTGGCCCAAGCCGAGCCACGATACTTCTCCGGGTACTCCGACGCACTATTGGGCATGTCTCGTATATGGCCTACGGAGGAGTGCACCAGGTAACCGCGACCCAAGTAGCCCTGGATGGTCTTGGCCTTGGCTGGTGACTCGACAATTACGAGGCGGACAACACCGTCATCAGTCCCCACGGGTGCCTCCCTCTGTTCTCTGAAATCTTACCTGTGCGAATACTCCGGAAAAACCGTGCCTGTCACGGACCCGCTCTGACACATGGCCTCAACCCTAGGCTCCCCACACGTGGCCCCCAACACTAGGACAGATCTCCTCGGAAGGACAGCCCTGCTCCGTTTCGTGCTCTACCAGCGTGGCTGGTCCGGCCCGCAAAAACAAAACGTTGGCCCCCAGCCAAACCAGGCTGGGGGCCAACGTTTTGTATCGCTTTGCTAGACCGCGTCCGCCGGCGAACTGGAGTCCTCGATGTCATCTTCGCCAACCGCAATCGGGCGGGCCTTGGAGATGAGAAGCGAGATCACGACTACAGCCACGGCGGCAATGGCGATCGCCCAGCGGGCGATGTCGTTGCCTTCCAGTGTCAGCGTGACAACGGCCGGAGCAATCAACAACGCCACCAGGTTCATGACCTTGATCAGCGGGTTGATCGCCGGACCAGCGGTGTCCTTGAAGGGGTCACCAACGGTGTCACCAATCACGGTAGCTTCGTGCGCCTCAGAACCCTTGCCACCGTAGTGACCGTCCTCAACGTACTTCTTGGCGTTGTCCCAAGCGCCACCGGAGTTGGACAGCAACACGGCCATCAACGCACCAGTTGCGATGGTGCCAGCGAGGTAAGCCCCCAGCGGGCCAACGCCGAGGCCGAACCCGACCGCGATCGGAGCTAGCACCGCTAGGAGACCTGGGGTAATCAACTCCCGGAGAGAGTCGCGCGTGACGATGTCCACGACCTTGCCGTACTCAGGCTTGCTGGTGCCTTCCATGATGCCCGGGTCCGTGCGGAACTGCCGGCGCACCTCAAAGATCACCGAGCCGGCCGCACGCGTTACCGCGTTGATGGCAAGCCCAGAGAACATGAACACGACTGCTGCGCCGATCATCAGACCCACCAGGTTGGCCGGGTTGGCCACGTCCAGGATACCGATGTACTGCCAGGCCGACTGTTCTCCGACGATGGCCGGTAGTTCGCTTACCGATCCGATCACGGATTCGGTTGCAGCCACAATGGTGTCGCGGAATGCGCCGAACAGCGCAGTTGCGGCCAACACAGCCGTGGCAATCGCGATGCCCTTGGTGATTGCCTTGGTCGAGTTACCGACGGCGTCCAGGCTGGTCAGCGTGTCAGCGCCTTCACCCTCAACATCACCGGACATTTCAGCAATGCCCTGTGCGTTGTCAGAGACTGGCCCGAAGGTGTCCATCGAGACGATGACACCAACAGTGGTGAGCAAGCCGGTACCGGCCAGCGCAACCGCGAACAGGGACAACAATACCGATCCGCCCCCGAGGAGGAAGGCGCCATAAACCGCCGCGGCGATCAGCAGTGCGGAGTACACCGCAGACTCCAGGCCCAACGAGAATCCAGCGAGGATCACCGTGGCTGGTCCCGTGAGCGAGGTCTTGGAGACGTCGTCCACCGGGCGCCGATTGGTCTCGGTGAAGTAGGCCGTGAGTTGCTGGATCGCAACCGCAAGAACGATACCGATTAGCACCGCTGCGATTGCGTAGAAGCGGGGGTTGAAGGTCTCAACCACAATTCCAGCGAGGTTCTGGGTGACGATGCCCTTGATCTCCACAACGGAGGAGGGCAGGAACACGAATGCGGCGATGATGACCAGTACTGCCGAGATCACCGCAGAGGCGAAGAAGCCACGGTTGATCGCGGACATGCCGGACCGATCGCTGGCCCGGGGGGTCACTAGGAAGATGCCGATTACGGCTGTGATGACACCAATGGCCGGCACCACCAAGGGGAAGACCAGACCCATTTCACCGAAGGCGGCCACGCCCAAAATCAGGGCTGCAACCAACGTCACCGCGTAGGACTCGAAGAGGTCGGCGGCCATACCCGCGCAGTCGCCGACGTTGTCACCGACGTTGTCAGCGATCGTGGCCGCGTTGCGGGGGTCGTCTTCGGGGATACCCTTTTCGACCTTGCCGACTAGGTCAGCGCCGACGTCAGCAGCCTTGGTAAAGATACCGCCACCGACACGCATGAACATCGCGACTAGGGCCGCGCCGAAGCCGAAGCCCTCCAGCACCTTGGGTGCATCGCCCGCGTAAACAAGCACAACCAGGGCGGCACCAAACAGGCCCAGGCCCACCGTGAACATGCCAGCCACACCGCCGGTGCGGAAAGCAATCTTCATGGCTCGCTGCTCTTCGCCATCGCGAGCGGCTGAGGCGACACGCACGTTGCCGCGCACCGCCAGCCACATTCCCATGTAGCCGGTAACGCCAGAGAACACGGCGCCGACTAGGAAGAACAGGCTGCGCCCGATCGATTGACTGATGTCGTCAGACGGCAGCAAAAAGAGCAGAAAGAAGACGATGACGGCGAAAATCGACAGGGTCTTGAACTGCCGACTCAGATAAGCCGAGGCGCCCTCCTGAACGGCACCGCCGATCTCCTGCATCTTAGGTGTTCCGGGGTCGGCAGCTAGCACTTCGCGGGCCAAAATGGCCGCTACGCCAAGCGCTAGCAGCGCGATGACGGCGACGATTATGACCACCGTCAGGTTGCTGCCTGTCAGACCAATGTCTGAGGTCGCGGCAAGGTTATGCACGGTTTATTACTCCTTGAATCCGATTACGCACAGGCGCATATTTCGCGACTGGCAATTCGTCGGCGAGCCCCACTCCCCTACCAAAACGGCACAATTGGGACCCCACCAACGCCGCAGTCTACGCGATTTATTCCCAAGCCCGGACACACACTCCCAGCGGGGCGCGCCTGGCTACTTTGCGCGAGGATTCACTACCGTGAGTCACGGCTTTTCAGGGCCCGAGCTAGAACAAGACCGAGGTATGGCTTCGTGCACGACCAGGCTCCGGCCTCCGACCAGCGGGAAACCCAACGCTTGCGGAGCCGGTGCAGGGTTTCCTGGTGGGGTGCCGAGTTGGTGCAACTTAGGAGCACCACCGTCATGAGGACTAGGCCAAATGGAACCAACCGCTCGAGAACTGGGCCCAGCCCCCGATCCTCACTGTCGCCCTAGCGGTTAGCGGGTCGTCGGCCAGCCCAACACCAGCGCCTCGCCAGGCTCGGCTGACACGATCCGCGCGTGTGGCGCTAGGGCGCGGATCAATGACAGCGCCAACCCCTGCTCGTCGTTTTCCACACCGATGTCGCGACCATCGGTGATGCGAATCTCGAAGGATTCCAAATCATCGGACAAGTCGATTCGTACCAAGCCGGTGGGGTTATCGCGTGATCGAAACGCGGCGCGAGCCATTGCCTCGGCGACGGCAAGCCGAACGTCGTCGACCGCTTCTTCGTCAACTCCCGCACGGCGTGCTGCAGCGCCAGCGACCAGCCTGGCGGTCCGAGCCTGTTCCGGTGCGGCTGGCAGGGTGAGTGTGGCAGTCGGCATCAGGACCCCGCCAGCGCCGGATCGAGTTCGGCCTGCAGTGACATCACGTCGTCTAGACCGGTGATCTTGAACACCTTTACGATCCGTTCATCAGCGGCGACCACTGTTAACGATCCGCTCTGCTCTTTGACCCACTTCAGGGCCTTGACCATCGCGCCCAAGCCCGTTGAATCCAAGAAACTCACGCCGGACAGATCAACAACAATCTCGACTCGACCCGCGGTGACGAGGTCATTCAAGGCCGACTCCAGTTGCGGCGCTGTGAAGACGTCCAATTCGCCGGAGACAGCAACGACCGTGATTGAGCCGACTTCCCGCTGTGACAATCCCAATTCCACGCTGTCCTCCAATGCTGCGGAGCGCCAAGACCTAGTACGGCCCACTCCTGACCGAATGAGCCAATGCTACGCGGATTGACCCCACCGCGCCCAGCAATGCCGCACGCCGCGCCAAGTGGGGGCGTGGGGCGCCAGGGGGCCACACAACCGCTTGCGCTGCGAGATGGACGGGAGCATCCCAAGATTGCCGCCCGAGTTCGAGTGTGGACCCGAGTTTGAGTGTGGAGGGAACGGTGCGGGCACAGCACCGTCACGCAACCGTTGTCGGAGTAACGACGTACCCTTTCTTTTGCTGCCGTTTTTTGGGTGCTCGTGTTCACTTGTCTAGCTGCTCGTGTTCACTAGGCACCCGAGTGCACCAGACACGTCTCTTCCTTGGCTGGCACTGGGCCTTAGCGAGCACTGGACCTTAGCGAGCACTGGGCCTTAGCGAGCACGGACGTCCAGCAAGCGAAGGTGGTTTCCGGAGGGCCCGCGCCCAAAGGGTGAACAGGGGCAGCCCAGGCGCTGGTCCGGGTTGACCCTGGCCTGCGGACCGACGAGCCCCGGTTGGTAATCCGAAGAGGTGGGCACCGTGGCGCCGCGGGATTCGCATCGCAATCCGGTAGGGCCTGGCAGAGTGAGCAGGCAGGGCAGTCGGGGCAGGTTAGGGGTTCAGGAAGGCAGGTCGAGGCATGGTGGCACCGTCGCCCGTTGCCGTCGGTAACCGAGCTGGGCCGTCCGCGGACCGCCTGCTCCGCGAGATTTGTCAAGGGCTCCCCACCGAGCCGCACGTCGTAAGGCAACCAGCCCGACCAGGAATCACCGCAGATTGGCCGCAGTGGGCGCAGCCGGAACTGATCGCCCGCTACCAGGCCCAAGGGGTGAACCAGCTTTGGCAGCACCAACGAGACGCCGCTGATCAGATTCACGCTGGCACGGCGACGGTTGTCTCCACCGGGACGGCCAGCGGCAAGTCCTTGACGTACACGTTGCCGGCCATCAGCACCATGCTGGCTGGATCGGGCACTGCCTTGTATTGCACCCCCACCAAAGCGCTAGCCCAAGACCAACTGAAGTCCGTGACGGCCTTGGTCAGTGGCCTGGATCGCCCGATCGGGGTCGCCACCTACGACGGCGATACCCCCACCGAGTCCCGAGCCTGGGTCCGTCGAAACACCGACTACTTGCTGACCAATCCCGACATGTTGCATCGCGGCCTGTTGCCGAATCATCCCGCCTGGCGCAGTTTCCTGGCGCGTCTGGAATACCTGATCATCGACGAAGCCCACACCTATCGCGGCGTGTTTGGCGCTCACATGGCCGCGATCGTGCGCAGGCTGCGGCGGATTGCGGCCCACTACGGCGCTGAACCCACCCTGGTGGCCACCTCCGCAACCATCGCCAACCCCGAATCAGCCGCGTCGGCATTATTCGGAGTTCCGGCCAAAGCTGTCACCCAAGACACCACGGCCCGTGGTGAGTTTGCTCTGGCCCTTGTCGAACCGGCTGTGCCCGGCCAATCCGATGGCGATGCCGATGAAGATGCCGATGCCGATGCCGATGGCGATGCCGATGCCGATGCCGATGCCGACCAGAGTGCCTCATCGTTCGCGCTGACGGCCGGCGTGCTCAGCACCCTGACCGACGCTGGTGCCCGATCGTTGGGGTTCATCCGGGCTCGCAAGGGCGCCGAGGCCATGGCTGAAACGCTGAAAGAACGCGTGAAACCCCAGTACAACCGACAAGTCATGGCCTACCGTGGCGGCCTGCTCCCCGAAGAACGCCGCGACATTGAGCAGCGGCTGATGTCGGGGGCGCTGCGCACGGTTGCCACCACAAATGCGCTGGAAGTGGGAGTCGATATCTCCGGCCTTGACGCCGTGGTGCTGTGCGGCTGGCCAGGCACGAGGGCCTCTTTCCTGCAGCAAACCGGACGGGCCGGGCGCAACGGCGAAGATGCCGTTGCCGTCTTGGTCGCAACAGCAAACCCGCTGGATCGCTTCATTGTGCGAAACCCCGAGCGAGTGTTCTCCGACCCCATCGAAAGCACTATTCTCGACCCGACCAATCCGCACGTCCTTTTGCCTCACATCGCGGCCGCAATCGGAGAGCTGCCGATGCTCGATGACCCCGCCGCTTGGTTTGGCGAGACTGCTCCAGATTTGATCGACCTGCTAGTGCGGCGCGGTTGGGTGCGCAAACGGGCCGATGGTTGGTTCTGGACCAGCAAGCAGGATCCCGCCGCCCTTGCCGACATCCGAGGCAGCGGCGGTGGTCTGGTCGCTATCAGCGAGCGCGCCACCGGTCGACTGTTGGGCACCGTTGATGCCGCATCGGCGCCGGCGAACGTCCACGAAGGCGCAGTTTACCCTCACCTGGGGACCACCTACCTCGTCGCGGATTTGGACCTGACCGCGTCGGTTGCCCTCGTCGACCCGGTACCTGTCGACTACTCCACCAGAGCCAAAACGACCACGGGACTGCGCATCATCGCCACACGCGCGCAGCACCCACAGGGGGCCGGGATTGTGGCCAGTGGTGACGTCGAGGTCACCAGCCAGGTCGTGGGTTTCACGAAACACTCGCTACGGGGACAGTTCTTGGGTCTGACACCGTTGGACCTGCCTGAGACCCGTTTAAATACGCGAGCAGTCTGGTGGCAACTGCCTGCGGACACCTTGACCCGGGCCGGCGTCAAGGCCGCGGACATCCCAGGTGCCGTTCACGCAGCCGAGCATGCCGCGATTGGCATCCTGCCAGGCTTAGCGACTTGTGATCGCTGGGACTTGGGCGGCCTGTCCAGCGCTGCCCACCCGCAGACTGGATCGCCCACGATTTTTGTGTACGACGGCCAGCAAGGGGGCGCGGGAATCAGCGATCACGGGTTCGCCAACCTAACCGAGTGGCTCGGTGCCACCCGGGACGTGATCGCCAGCTGCGCTTGTGACGTCGGGTGCCCGGGTTGTGTGCAGTCGCCCAAGTGCGGCAACGGCAACGAGCCGCTACACAAGGCGGCGGCTATCACCGTGCTGGACCTCATCCTGCGTCCGACCCCTCCCTGATGCACGTTCCCCTCTGGCAAGATCCGAGCCTGCGGGGCACGGGCGATAGGTGGGCATTCCCCAGCACCGGGAACGCGTGGGTTGGCCCGCACCTTTCTTGGCCGAGACGACGGTCAATCCCAAGCACCCGGAGTGCGCTGCAACTGCGCGTAGGCATCACCAACGGCCCGGCTCCCCGATAAGGCAGCCACGCCGGCCGGGAGCGGCTTGCTGACGGTCACGGCCACCACCGCTCCTGAGATGGTGCAGCTATCCAAAGCCACGTCGTTGCGGTGCGCCACTGTTCGAGCCACCGCACACGGGTCGGTAGAGACCAAGAGTTGGTTGGCCGCAGCCAAGGCGGAGAGGTCTGCAGCCGCGTCCACAACAGCATGCACCCGGGCCAAAGCCGCAATACTGGCCAGCGCGACGCAAATCAGGATCACGCCAGCACTGATGACAATTATCGCGATACTGGCCCCGCCACGGTCGAGGCTCATGGACCTAGTAACTGCGCTTCGAGGTGCCCCACCGCATCGGCGGACACTGGGTGGCGCCAGGGCCCATCGACCGGCACCAGCCAAGCACGCTCTCGCCGAGCTTGCACATGGACAAAACCTTGCGAGGATGTGACCCGGAAGTTCGCCTGCGGTAGCACCCGCCGACCTTGCTCCTGCGCTGCACTGGCGGGTACCCCTCGCACCAACTCCCGCGCCACAACTCGGGCCGCATCCTGCGCTGCGGCTTGAAGTCGCATCGTGTCGACGAGCCACACGCAGCAGAACGAGACCAAGATCACTAGGGGTAGTGCTAGCGCGACCTCCACGGTGACCATCCCCGCATCACGATGGTCACCGCGTCGGCCTTCCCGCTCAGCCAACGGATTGAAATGCCCACTCGAACACCGACTTGAGCAGGCCAGCGAACCAGTCGGAGGTGAGCAGGCGCAGCATTAGCCCACCCAGCCCAACTACGGCCACGGTTCCGACGGCATACTCAGCCGTGGACAACCCGGTGTCGTCCCTACCCATCTGCGCTAACGAACGACTCATCTGAACTCCAATCTTGCGACACCTTGCCGCACTCGATTCTGCGTCGCTGCGCTGCGACCAGGCCGCCCGATCGCCAGGCTGTGGATGAGGTCACCACGCCACATCACCCAACAGGGCCGCCACAATCGGCACGATGCCCAAAGCAACAAAAGCGGGTAGGAGACACAGCCCCAACGGCAGCACCATCTGCACCCCAGCCCGCTTGGCCTGTTCCTGGGCCATGGCGAGGTAGGCCCGGCGACATTCCTGGGCCAACTGCTCGAGTTCCTGGGCGGAAGCGGCGCCACTGTCCATCGAACGCGCCAGTATTGAGCCGATTCGGTCTTGGCCGACGGCGCCGCCCAGACTGCGTGCGACAACACCGAGGGGCGCTCCCAATGCCAATTCCTGACCGGCCCGCCGGAAAGCGCGGCCAATCACGCCATCGCTGACCTCGCCGACCGTGGCCAGTGCGATCTGCGTCGGCGCACCCGATCGCAGTAATGCCGCAAAGAGCACCAGGACCTGCGGTACTGCTCGGGCATCGGTCGGCGACAGCACCACATCCGGGTTCCGCGCTGTTGGCGGAAACCGGGCGATCATCGCCCCAAGTCCCCAACCCGCAGCAAGGGTGATCCCAGCCGCTGAGATCACGCCCGTCCAGAGCAAAACGGCCAAGCTCACCAGGAGTACAGCCGCCGCGTGCGCCTGGGACGGTCGTAGCTTGCCGGGTCTTCCTCTGGCACCTGGCTTTGTCGGTCCCGGCTCGCGGCCCGTAGGGGTCAGGCGGTCTGGACGCGGCGTTGGCAGCGCCATCAGGACCGCTGCCACAACCAGAACCAGGATCACAGCAGGCTCAGAACGCGCCGGCTAATCCGGCTGGCCCACAGCGCACCTAACCCGTTGAGCAGTAGCCCGATGGCCAGCGTGATTCCACCCGCCCTCGTGCCCAACAACCAGGCGAGGGGATTGGTGCCGACGAAGAAGGCCAACAGCAAACCCAGCAGCGGCAGTAGCACCACCACCCGCGCACTGTGTTTGGGGCCGGCGGTCTCCACCTGCAGCATGCGCCGGGTCTGTTCAGCCGCCAACTCCCCCTCAACCAGCTTCTCGATAATGTCCGCAAGCGCAAACCCGGTGGCGTGGTTCAGTTCCCAAGCCGCTTCGATTGCGCGCACCAAGTCTGTTTGGTTCCGCAATTGGGCGAAGATCGCCGATGCGTCGCCGCCCAACGCGGCGGTCGCCACACTGCGATCAGCCCCTTGCGAGGCGCCCGCCGCTCGCAGGGCCGACAAGGGCTCTGCCCCAGCGCGGAGCTCAGCCACTAGGGCCATCGCCCATGGGATCGACTGCTGGGCAGGCACCCGACCGTGACCAGGCTGTCCGCTATCGGGTGCGATCGCGGAAGGGACCAAACATGGGGTCCCAGCGGGGAGCAGAACTAGGAGAGCGGCGGACAGCAGCCAAAGGCTGGGTGTCATCCCGGGCCCGCCAGAGCCGCACCCAGCGGATGGTCTGGCGTGAGCAGTTGCGGTTGTCTGCCCAGAAAGCCCCAAACCTGTTCGATTTCGAGTCGACCGGCGATACCCCCACCGACGGCCCAAAGGCCCGTGACGTTTCGCAAGCCGTTTGAATCTCTGCGTAAGTGCAGGATCGCCCCCACCCCAGCCCGAACCTGAGAATGCAGGGCATCCCGCCCCAATCCGGCCGGTAATGCCAGTGCCTCCAACCGTGCCGGAACATCCAAAGGCGAGTTGGCATGAACGGTGGCGGCACAACCCTCGTGACCGGTGTTCATTGCGGCCAGCAGATCCACCAACTCCGCGCCGCGTGCCTCGCCGACAACGATGCGGTCGGGTCGCATCCGTAGCGACTGCCGCACCAGTTGCGACACTGAGATCGCCCCGGCTCCCTCGGCATTGGCCGGCCGGCTCTGAAGCGACACGACGTGAGGATGGTCAATCTGGAGTTCCTCGTGTTCTTCTAGAACCAAGATTCGCTGCGACTCGGGCGCAGCCGACATGAGTGCCCGCAACAAGGTTGTTTTGCCGGTGCCAGTGCCACCGGTGACCAAGAAGGAGACCGGAGTCTGGAGCAATCGTCGCAACAGTGGCACACACGCTTGCGCGAACGCTCCCCTGGCCGCTAAGTCGGCGAGGTCCAGGCTCACTCGGGTGAGCACCCGCAGGGAAAGAAGAGTCCCCGGCCGGCCAATGCCCCCCAAGACAGCGTGCAACCGAATGCCGCCCGGTAGCGCGGCATCCACAAACGGAACCGCGTCGTCCAGTCGGCGTCCCGCTTGGCTAGCCAGCCGCTGCGCCAGGGCCCTGATTTGCGCCTCCGAGCTGAAGGTGACATCCGTACGCTCCAACCGGCCGTCCCGCTCCAACCAAACCTCACTTGGGCCGTTCACCAGCACGTCGGTGACATCAGGCTCGGTGAGCAACCCTTGCAGCGGGCCAGCGCCGACCAGTTCACTCAGGATCTGCGTGATCAGCAACTCCTGGCCAGCAGCGCCTACCAGCACGCCGATCTCGCTGAGCGCCTCAGCGACATTAGCGCGCGTGGCCGCCGCTTCCGTACGAACCAGTTCGGCGCGGACCCGGCCGGTTAGCTCACTTGGCACGCTGGTCCACTCCGGTCGCAACTGGTGCCAGGACCTGTTCGGCAAGCCAGCGCAGGCGGCGATTTCTGGCGCTGGCCAGCAATGCGCCGAAGTCCGCCGACCCGCGGACCCCACGCACGTGGCCGCACACCACGGGCTGGTGGGGGCGCAGGAACCGGGTGGCACTGGCGAGTGGCACGGCGCCGATGTCCTTGCGTAGGACAACCCGCGGCTGCGCCGCCGGGCAATCGGCCATCAACTGGGCCAGACTCGCCAGGCTCACCAGTTCCGTGGAGGACAGGTACACCGATGTCTGAACACGCGTCTGGGCTGGCAGCTTCCGGTATCGGGGCGCGTCCAGCACGATTGTCTCGAAGGTGTCTTGGCAGGCCGTCAACGCGTGGCGGACCGACTCATTGTCCGCACCGCCAATGAGATCGCCGCCCAGGACCCGAACTCCTGCGGACTGAGGCAGTCGCTCGAGCAAGCGTGCCCCATTGGCTGGCTCACGCAAAGATCGAAAGTCGTGCCACTGCAGTCCTTCGTCCTTGGGCAACCCGCAGGCAGGTAGAAACCCGACAGAGTGTGGGTCCAGATCCACCAGCACTGTCTTGGCCCCGGTGTCCGCTGACGCGGTGGCAATCGCCGCCGCTAGGAGCGTGGCCCCACAACCACCTCGGCTACCGGTAACCGCAATCACGTGGCCCGGGGAGCCGGCCGACGCCTTCGGCTGGCTCGCAGCACGGGGTTGTTGTGCCCACCTGCCCACACACCACGCTGCCAGTTGATCGGCACCGTCGGGCCAGTCCACCACTTGATCTGCGTTGACATCCTGCGCCAGCCGCCAAGTCGCCGTAGTTGTCTGCAGTGAGATGAGGACAACCGTCGGAGGGCCCTGCGACCTAGGCGGCCGGATCCGACTCCCCGACCCCAACCGCTCGTCGAGGAACAGAACAGAGGCCACGGCATTTGAGCTCGCACCCCAGATCCGCCCACCGGCGTCACCAACCAACTGGGCGAGTGCGTCGGCTAGCGCCCGATCCCGGGTCAGAATCTGCACCGCTGGGGTGCCGCCTGCGTCTGCCATGACCTGATTCTGGTGGCAGGGGCTACCCAGAACGCGAGCGCGCTGCGGTCTGTGGAAAAGCGTGCGGATGTCCCATATGAGGCCCTTGCACGATGTGGTTAGGCCAACCGGGTGACCCCCCGCTGTCGTGTTCAGCAAAACGGACCCATTTCGAGGGGTAATCCAGTATGGAAGAACGTGGCGCCAACCGCACCTTACGGTTCGTCGCGATCTGTCTTGGCGCTTTGATGATTGTGGTGGCAACCGCAACTCCTGCTGGCTTACTCGGTGGCGCGTCCGCGGACAGACCAGCCACAGAGGATTACTTGTCCGGTCAGAAGCAGACCGGCGAGGCCGCAGCCCGTCCGCCAAAACGGGACGGTTACTCTTTCCTACTCTCCTCCGACGAGCACGTCTATCCAGCACGTTGGTGTGCACAGACCACCATTGGCTACACGGTGGACTTCAGCCAGACCGCCTCGGTCGGGCTGGACCAAGCTCAAGAGTTGCTGCGGTGGGAACAGGTGTTCAACAAGTGGAACCGCGCCAGCCGAGGTGCTTACAGCTTCGAATACCTGGGCGAGAAACGCCTACCCACGGTCAGCAAGAACTCCGGTAGAGAGATCGACATCGATCAGATCGGCTCTGGGTCGATCGGAATCACGTACGTCTATGGCGATGAGAACCTGTCGGCTCCCACTGACTACCGCGCCTCAGCTGTTAATGGTCGAACCGCTGGCAACGGCGGGCTACAGGTAGTCTCCCGAGGAGATGGGCCGGCGGCTTTGGTGGGTGATCGCGGATTTATCATGATCGATGCTGAGGATGCCTTGTCGCTGACGCCGGACGGCCTCCGCAAGACCCTCTACCTGCACGAGAGCGGCCATGCCCTCGGGCTCGGTCACGTTGATGACCCCAACTCCCTGATGCATGGCACTCTCAGTGAGAGCCGGTTAGGGGTGGGCCCCGGTGATCTGACCGGAATTAACGAACTCGCCTCGCTGCCTTGCACCCAGTAGGTCGCGAGCAGCCGGCGCTGGTAGCAACGGGGCGCGTGACGCGGCAACGAACCAACCCGGCATTCTCCGATGGACGCGCGGGCTGCTAGGACTGCTGGCTAGCCACCCACTTCTCGGCCTCCTGTGCACCTACCTGCACCAGTTTCGCGTGTTGCACCAGCCATTCGGAGACTCCCTCGCTGGTGCCACTGTTGTATCCGCGTAGGGCATTCACGTACTTGGTGCGTCCCATCATGCGCATGGCCGCCTCGGGAATGGTCCACCCGTCTGGGTCTAACCCGCGATCCCGCAGGATGCAACGCGTGAGCGAGCGAGCAACAATCCCCGAACCGCGCTCAAAAGGTTGCATGGCCGCGACCTCGGCGTGACCGATACCCGCAACAACAATGGCGGGTGCCTGCGTAGGTGTCGTCAGGAGATCCATCAAACCTGCGAGGCGCTGAGGGATCTCTGGTGCCGCGACCGCCGTACCAAGCTTCAACGGATCAACGGGCTCGGCGAGCCGGGGCCGACCCGCACCAGCGGATTGCAGATCGGTGTCCTCATCAATCCCGACCACGGTGGCATGCAGCCGAGCAAGAACCTGCATTGGGGCCGTCCCGATCAGCCCCGACACCTTGGGAATCTCGATATACATCGCCAACGTGCGGGCCGCCACCCGGCTCATCGGAGAATCGTCCACCGAACCGGTACGTAACTGCGGCAAGAGCACTTCCGCGCCCTCAAAGGCCGCGCTGCACCAAGCCCCCGCCAGGGTGGACTCCCGAGCGAGTTCGTTAGACATTGAGCGGGCTCCCCGGTTCCACAACAGAGCATCCACCGCGGACCGAGCCTGTTCGCTGGCCTCGGCCACATTGGGAAGTGCTGCGAGAGTCGCCAGCGGGTCAGTCGCCATACCAAGACCGTACGCGCTCATCTATTCGCCGCTCAAACGCACAGTACGGCGGACACGTTAGAGTCGTGCCTAGTTGCCGGAACTCGGATCGGGGCTGCGCTCGGATCCATCTCGCTGAGAGGAACTGCGCCGTGAGCGATGAAGCGTTGGAAAACCTGCTGATTGAAAACCGCACCTTTCCCCCAAGCGAGGCTTTTGCCGCGCAGGCGAATGTGAAAGAGGACGCTTACGGCCAAGCCCGCTCGAATCGACTGGATTTCTGGGCCGAACAAGCCCGGCGTCTGGACTGGGCCCGCGATTGGGACGAGGTCTTGGACTGGTCAGATGCGCCGTTCGCCAAGTGGTTCACCGGTGGCGCACTGAACGTTGCCTACAACTGCGTGGACCGCCACGTGGCCTCAGGCCACGGTGGGCGCGTGGCCATCATCTTCGAGGCGGAGTCGGGTGAAATCACTGAAATCACGTACGACGAACTCTTGGAACGGGTTTCCCGCGCGGCGAATGCCATGCTGGACCTCGGCATCAAGGCTGGCGAACGGGTCGCGATCTACCTCCCCATGATCCCAGAGGC